>NZ_AEJZ01000254.1:0-20577 GCF_000208525.1 Escherichia sp. TW14182 | reverse complement strand
TGCGGCGTGAACGCCTTATCCGGCCTACGGGAACAGTGCCCTTTGTAGGCCTGATAAGACGCGTTAAGCGTCGCATCAGGCAACAAACTCACGGATGAGCCACAAACCGGGAAAGCCGCTGGCGCAGCAGGCGGTTTTCCTGTTTCAGATGTGCAATATCATCCATTAACGTCAGCGCCACCGCGATCCCCGGCCAATCCAGCGCCAGCTCATTACGCAGCCGTACCGCGCGTTGCACCACAATGGCGGCATGGTCGTCAAATACCCAGGTTGTTTCCTGGATCTCACGCGGTTCAACCACCCCCAAACCGACAATTTCATTCAACTCCTCTTCAGAGATGCCGGTATGCAGGCAAAATTCGGTAATGGTAAAAGTCACCATAACATTAGCCATCATGCTTTCCCCCAATCTTTGCGTGGATCAAAAGACGACTGGGCGTCTGCCAGTTGCTGCCACAGCGCGGCAGTGTTTTCATCTGGTTTCGGCGGCATCACGATTTTCAGTACCGCATACAGATCGCCGGTCTGTTTTTTGCTCACCAGACCTTTGCCTTTAACGCGCAATCGTTGCCCGGCCTGGCTGCCAGGCGGGATAGTCAGCAAAATGCTTTCTTTCAGTGTTGGGACGGTGACTTTAGCACCCAGCGCCGCTTCCCACGGGCTAACCGGCACCACAATTTCCAGATCCTGACCGACAATATCAAACAGCGGATGCGGCGCAATATGAATCACCAGCCACAAATCGCCATTCGGGCCACCGTTTTCGCCCGGCGTCCCCTGGCCTTTCAGGCGGATGCGTTGACCATTGCCGACGCCCGCCGGGATCTTCACATTCAGCGTTTTCGGGATTTCCTGTTCGATCATGCCAAAGGCGTTATAAACCGGCAGGTTATAGCTGATGGTACGCTTGTGCTCAGTAAGCGTTTCTTCAAGGAATACCGCCACTTCGATTTCAATATCGTGACCACGTGTAGCGGGGCGTTGGCGGCTCTGGCGGGCATGTTGACCGAAAATTGACGAGAAGATATCGTCAAAATCTTCGGCGTTAAAACTCTGACCGTCGCCATGATGGAACTGACGGTTAAATTGCGGATCGTTGCGATGTTGCCACATCTGATCATACTCAGCGCGACGTTGCTCATCACTCAACACTTCCCACGCTTCAGCGACCTCTTTGAAGCGGGCTTCGGCATCGGGTTCTTTACTGACATCGGGATGGTATTTACGGGCCAGTCGACGATAGGCGGTCTTGATTGTCTTGAGATCGTCCGTCGGTTTCACGCCCATGATGGCGTAATAATCCTTTAATTCCATAGCGTTATCTCGCGTAAATCAATACAGACAAAGGGAAACCCCTGACAAGGTATCAGTGTTAAGTGTAGGGGAAATCAGAAAAAATCGTAGGCCAGAGACAACAACATAACTAAAAATGATATTTTCAGCCTGAATGTTGGCAGATAAAAGAGGGGACGTTTAACCTTCAGGGATGCCCCATGACGACCTTGCCAGGGGGCAGAAAATGGGGGCTTATCCCGCTTTTACCGCAGTTACCATCACTTCAACCAGAATCTCCGGGCGGGCCATCTCAGCTTGTACGGTAGCACGTGCCGGGCTATATCCTTCTGGTATCCAGCTAACCCATACGTCGTTGAAATCGGCAAAATCGCGGCTGATATCTTTTAACCATATCTGAGCGGACAAGAGATGAAATTTATCACTGTCAGCTGCCGCAAGTAATTCGTCGATTTTCTCCAGCACTTCGCGCGTTTGTTGCGCGATGGACGGGGTATTGCTCTTCGGTGTCTGACCGGAGAGAAAAACAAGATTGCCATATTCCACGCTGGCGGCAAGACGCGGTTGTGGGTTATTACGTTTGATATTCAAACTGATTGGCTCCATGTCAGTCCATCAAGTGAAATTGCAGGGTCTTCGCCCGACAGCAGAGCGCCTAACACCACGGCACTACCCGCCGCCAGCGTAAAGCCCAGACTGCCCTGACCAAGATTCATCCATAGATTTTGATACTTCGCCCGTCCTAATAGTGGCGGACCCGCAGGGGTGGATGGACGCATACCCGTCCATAATTCGGCCTCATCGATACCTTGCAGTTGCGGAAAGCTGGCCGCTACGATCTGTTTTAAAGCGCCAATGCGTTCAGAGCGCAGTTCATTACCGTCATAGCCAATATCGACCATGGCGGCGATGCGCAACCGATCACCGAGTCGGGCATAGACAATTTTATGACCATAGTCGGTGACACTGATTTGTGGTGCGATCCCCATTTTTTGTGGGAAGGGGAGCGTCAGACTGTAACCTTTCAGACCGCAGAGCGGTACGTGAGTCCCGGTTCCGGCAAGCAAATGCGTGCTGCCATTACCGGCGGCAACGACATAATCATCCGCAACCAGCGTTCCAGTGCGGGTGGTAATAGAGACAATGCGCTCACCTTTTTTATTCAACTGCAAAACTTCACAACCGGTTTGTAGCGAAAAATTCGCGCTGGCATTAAGTTTGGTAAGTAATGCCTGACAGAACTTATAGCAATCTGCCGTTTCATCGCCGGGGGAGTAAATACCACCGCACAGGGAATGACCAATATGTTTTAGTGCAGGTTCAAGATGAACACACTCTTCGCGTGATAAAGCCTGTTGAAATTGCGGATCAATGCCTTTTGCCGCTTTGGCTAAATCTTGCTGACGGCGATGAATAATCAGTTTGCCAGAACGGCGCCAGTGAAAATCATCAAGATTATCTTCCAGCAACCATGCTTCCATGACCTGACGACTTAACAGTGATAAGCGTAAAATATGGTCGCCATTGAGTTTATTTGTCCGGCTATTACAGGACATTAAAAACGCCAGCAACCAGCGCCACTGGCTAAATGACAGGCGCAAACGCATATTCAGAGGGGAGTCACTTTTCCCCATCCATTTAAGCCCCTGCATCGGTACGCCTTTATCCGCCAGAGGGGCAACGTAGCGATAGCTGAGTTGCCCGCCATTAGCGAAACTGGTGGCGACGCCTGCCTGACTGTTGCGTTCTAACAATTGCACCTGATGGCCCTGTTTTACCAGCACCCATGCTGTCGCCAGACCAATTACCCCGCCGCCAATAACTACAATGCGTTTTTTCATCACCTGAGATATCCACCGCTAATAAGTGCGTTGGGGATATGTCAAAACATTTAGGCCTGAGGAGCAATTGACTTTTTATTTTCAGGGTATAACTCAAGGTTAATGGCTCGCAGTTGCTGACGTAATTGCTGACAGAGGAAATCGACAAATTTTTGTGTAATAGGGCTAAGCGAAACATCGGCACGGCGTAGCAAACAAAGGTCAATTTTCATTGGGGGGGCGATGGGGTGAATCGTCTCTGCCGGGAGGTTATGACGGGCAGAGAAAATATCGGTAATACTGCATCCCATTCCTCGTTTTACAAATTCAGTCGCCATGTAATAGGTCTGGACATTCAGGCGTGTCGTCAAAAAATCACGTCGTTTAGCTATTGCATCAGAAAGGGAATAGGGGCCGGGAGAAATCCAGCGTTGTTGGTCAATCTTGTCTATTTCTACCGCGCCCTGTCGATAGTCCCGGTCGATATAAACCAGCGGAACTTCGGCTATCAGCGTCGTCATAATCTCCCCCTGTTGAATCGGCTGTAGCGTCAGAGCCAGATCAATCTCGCGCAGATCAAGCTTTTTAACCAACGTTTCGGTGTGCTCTGTCGTCAGTGTCATTACCAGATTCGCATTCTGCTGGTAAAACGCAGTGACTATTTCCGGCACCAGACTTAATCCCAGGCTTGGCAGACATCCCAGAGCTATTCTGGCTCGCGGATCTCGCGTCAGGTTATCGGCCAGCAGTCGCAGGTTATCGAGTTCGTGATAAATCGACTGCGCTTTTTCAAAAAGTGTGATCGCTTCGCTGGTTGGAAGAAGCTTGCCACGCACTCGCTGAAAGAGCTGAAACCCGAGTTTTTGTTCAGCGTTTTTTAACGCTTTACTGGCGGCCGGCTGGGAAATATTCAGCGATTCCGCTGCCCGGGAAAGTGTCCCGCATGTCATTACGGCATAGAAGATTTCCAGGTGGCGCAGTTTCATTAAGAGTTAACCCAGAGTTATAGACAATAGATAAAAAGTCATTTCATGGTAACACCAAGTTAACATAAATTTAATCTGTAACGCCTGTTCTGGTAACAATGCGTTATTTGCCCACCTAAAGGGGTTAATTACGAACTCAGAATAATACCTGTAGTACCCGGACAAACCCTCAGTGCATTTTGCTAACAATAATAACGAGGGGGGATATTTTCTGAGCTGTCCAAATACATCGGCTGATATTGATGGTCGATTCGATGGGGTTAAGGAGTTATATGAGTGACTCAATGCTCGCTGGTGGTTCGCTAACCAGACAAAATATCACCAAAAAGAATGTCATTATTGGTTTACTGTTGGTTGTTTTTTTACTGACAGCGTTCTGGTGTCAGGGGCGTCCAGGTAATGAACTCGGACTGCTTGGTTTTACACCGCTGGTAGCGTTAGCGGTGCTCTCGTTGATAGGCGTCGATATTGTTCTGGCGGTTATTTCATCGATTATTATTGCGATGATAATGACTTCCACCGGCTTACCTGAAATGGGCACCATGCTGGCAAAATCGACGGGATCGTTTATCGCCACAGTTGGTCTGATCATTATGCTTGGTGCCGGTGTCGGGGAAGTGGCAACACGTACCGGAGCCGCCGTTGAACTGGTCAAATTTGTGGTACATCGTATCGGGCTTTCCAGCCAGACGCGGGTCAAATTTGGCATCGTTGTCTCTTCCATTCTCATCTGTGGCGCGCTGGGCACTATGGCAGGTGGCAATGCCATTATTGTCGCGGTGATTATTCCTGTGGCGGCGGCAGTACGGCTGACGCCTCCCACGGTGGCTGCACTGATGATGACGGCGGGTTCAGTGGGATTGTTTACCGGGCCATTTACTCCCAGTACCGTGACGATTTTACAACTCGGCGGCCTGACTTATCCGCAATACCTGATGTACGTTGGGCTACCAATGAGCGCCGTGACGTTATTCGCTGGCTGGATCATGGCCGGGCGAATTCAGAAGATGACGGAAGGAAAATTACATTACGAAGTGGATCTCTCTGAGAAAACTCAGGAAGAAGAGCAGCCCGCCCGTGTTCGCCGTCGCAAGCTCAGCGCGCTGGCATTTGCCGCAACCATTATTGTTATGGCGGTTATCGGTGTAGTGATAAAAGCAGGTTTTAGTTTTGCCATTATCGTGATGTTACTGGTGGCTTTGATCACCGGACTGGTGGGAGGATTAAGCCCTGCCGGGATACTGCAGGCGCTGTATAAGGGGTGTGGCAGACTGGTGTGGATGTTTCTGCTCTACTGGCTGTATAACCCGATTCTGGAACTTATGGATAGCCTGCAGGCGTATCAGGGGTTGCTCGAATACACTCAACCTCTGTTAACCGGGATATCACCAGCATGGCTTTGCTTCTGTATTTTTGCCTTTAACATTATCGGTCATGTGCCAGGCGCCGCTGTTGCTCAGATGACCTTTACGCACAAAATATTTGGTCCGATGTTGATGGCTGCGGGAGTGCCGCCACAGGGGACAACGGCGGTATTGTTGGCCTCATCGCAAGTGGACTGGTTTGGGCCTTTCCCTTCATCGGATATGTTTGGTCAAATGGGGCTGGCACAATCAACCCATCTGAAATATATGCTTTATAACGGTTGGACCATTGTCATTGCCAATATCATTCTTTTTGCCGTGCTGTTTCAGATATTAGTTTAACGATACAAACCAGGCGATAGCGCAGCTACTGTCAGTCATCGCCTGGTGCCCTGCAAGTTTCCCGCCTCGTTATCTGCTAATTTGCGAACCGGTTCCCGGAAATAAGTCATATTTCTGTCACACTCTTTAATCATTGATAACAAAAGAGGTGTGAGGAATGAAAAAAACGCTAATCGCCGCAGCCGTGGCAGGGATGGCTTTGCTTTCTTCAAATACTCAGGCACAGGCTGTACCGGAGGGCTATCAGCTACAGCAAGTGCTTATGATGAGTCGCCATAACTTACGCGCACCGCTGGCTAATAATGGCAGTGTGCTTGAGCAGTCGACGCCGAATAAATGGCCAGAATGGGATGTTCCCGGCGGGCAGCTCACCACTAAAGGTGGCGTGCTGGAAGTGTATATGGGGCATTACATGCGTGAATGGCTGGCAGAGCAGGGGATGGTAAAGTCGGGTGAATGCCCGTCGCCGGACACCGTTTATGCCTACGCAAACAGCCTGCAACGTACCGTCGCTACCGCGCAGTTCTTTATTACCGGCGCATTCCCTGGATGTGATATTCCTGTTCATCACCAGGAAAAAATGGGCACTATGGATCCAACCTTTAACCCGGTAATCACCGATGATTCCGCCGCATTCAGTGAGCAGGCGGTGGCGGCAATGGAGAAAGAGTTCAGCAAACTACAACTGACTGACAGCTATCAGCTACTGGAAAAAATCGTTAACTATAAAGACTCTCCAGCCTGTAAAGAGAAGCAGCAATGTTCGCTGGTGGATGGCAAAAATACCTTCAGTGCGAAGTATCAACAAGAGCCGGGCGTTTCCGGGCCATTGAAAGTAGGCAACTCGCTGGTGGATGCTTTCACTTTGCAATACTACGAAGGTTTCCCGATGGATCAGGTGGCGTGGGGGGAAATTAAATCTGACCAACAGTGGAAGGTGTTGTCGAAGCTGAAAAACGGCTACCAGGACAGCTTGTTTACCTCACCGGAAGTAGCGCGCAATGTTGCGAAACCGTTGGTCAGTTATATCGACAAAGCCCTGGTCACCGATCGTGCCAGCGCACCGAAAATCACTGTGCTGGTGGGGCATGACTCTAACATCGCCTCATTGCTGACCGCGCTGGACTTTAAACCCTATCAGTTGCATGACCAGAACGAACGCACGCCAATTGGCGGCAAAATCGTTTTCCAGCGTTGGCATGACAGCAAAGCCAATCGTGATTTGATGAAAATTGAATATGTTTATCAAAGTTCGGAACAGTTGCGTAATGCCGACGCGTTAACGTTACAGGCTCCGGCTCAGCGGGTGACGCTGGAATTAAGCGGTTGCCCGATAGACGCTGATGGTTTCTGTCCAATGGATAAGTTTGATAGCGTGTTGAATGAAGCAGTGAAATAACAGAAAACTCCCCCGCGAGAAACGGGGGAGTCACTGGTTAAACGTTTTTACGTTCGATGGTCTGTTCGCCCCAAAAAAGCGAATCTTTATCGGTTTTGGCAAAGGCTTTGACTAACACTTCATCGCTACCTTCTTCCCAAATTTTTTCCGCCATTTTCTCGTCGTACCCGGCGACTTCAAAAATGGCCTCGGCTATTTCCGGCGACGTATTGCGCAGAGATGCCCATTCACCCACGTGATGAGCTTTCGCTTCTTGAGTTGGCATGCGTATCCTCCTGTTGAAGATTAGCCATTAAGTTTGACTGCCAGACCAGCAACATATTCCCCCTGGTAACGTGCGATAGACAACTCTTCCTGACTGGGCTGGCGCGAACCGTCACCGCCTGCAATGGTGGTCGCGCCATAAGGCGTTCCGCCGCGAACCTGCGAGACGTCAAATAATTCCTGTGCTGCGTAGCCAATGGGGACAATCACCATGCCGTGATGTGCAAGGGTCGTCCAGGTTGAAGTGATAGTCTGTTCCTGACCGCCGCCGGTGCCGGTCGAACTAAAGACGCTCGCCAGTTTGCCGTACAGAGCGCCGGAAGCCCACAGGCCGCCAGTCTGATCCAGGAAAGTTCGCATCTGGCCTGACATATTGCCAAAGCGGGTTGGTGTACCAAAAATAATCGCGTCGTAATCGGCCAGTTCTTGCGGGGTTGCAACGGGCGCAGTTTGCGTTTTACCGCCTGCTTTTTCGAATAATTGCGGCTGCATGGTCTCCGGTACACGCTTAACGACAACTTCTGCGCCATCGACTTTGCTTGCGCCTTCAGCGACTGCACGCGCCATCGTTTCGATATGTCCGTACATGGAATAATAAAGCACCAGAACTTTAGCCATTTCTAACCACTCCTCGTGTTATCTCTATTCCGTAGCGATTCGCTACCACTCATTTAAAGATAAGACGTCCTATTCAGAGTGCAAATTTCACAACCACTTATTTGATTTATAACAATTTTCACAAGCATGTAATTTTGTCGCAAAATGATACATTTTTATCCCATAGTGTTTTTTTAATCATAAGAGCGGCTTATGGCTGATTACCGGAAATGATATCTATTCTCGCTAAGAAGCTGTTGCAGGATATTACCAAACGCAGGCTTACCCGCGTCAGTTCACTAAGCTTAGTCCCACGTAGCGAAAATATGGCACCCGCCATACGCCGCGTTAATCCTGGGCACTATGATGACGGAGGTCAGTAATGGCAAACCATCGAGGCGGTTCCGGCAATTTTGCAGAAGACCGCGAAAGAGCATCAGAAGCAGGTAAAAAAGGTGGACAGCACAGCGGGGGGAATTTCAAAAATGACCCGCAGCGCGCATCTGAAGCAGGAAAAAAAGGGGGCAAAAGCAGTCACGGCAAAAGCAACAACTAGCCGGGCTACTCTATGACGAATGCGTTTTGTCTGACGCGCGTCAATACGCCACTGCCGCCGGTAATTCCGGCGGTTTTTCGTTCTGGTACTCTCCTTAATATCCTTACGTTAATACCTTTCTCGCTCATTCCACCATTATTCATTCGTGCCGTGAATGTTGATGGTCGAGGCATCGTGCTGATTTTGCTATCCTGTTGCCAATCTACAAGAGGGGAGAGCGCATGACGCAAGGCGCAGTGAAAACAACGGGTAAACGTTCGCGTGCAGTAAGCGCGAAGAAAAAAGCGATTCTTGGTGCGGCACTGGACACTTTTTCACAATTCGGTTTTCACGGCACAAGGCTGGAGCAGATCGCAGAGTTGTCGGGCGTGTCAAAAACCAATCTGCTGTATTATTTCCCGTCGAAAGAGGCGCTGTATATTGCCGTGCTGCGGCAGATTCTCGATATCTGGCTGGCACCGTTAAAAGCGTTTCGTGAAGATTTCGCCCCGCTGGCGGCGATCAAAGAGTACATCCGTCTGAAGCTGGAAGTCTCACGCGATTATCCGCAGGCTTCGCGCCTGTTCTGTATGGAGATGCTGGCAGGCGCGCCGCTGTTAATGGATGAACTGACGGGCGATTTGAAGGCATTAATTGATGAGAAATCGGCGCTGATTGCCGGTTGGGTCAAAAGCGGCAAACTCGCGCCGATTGATCCGCAGCATTTGATTTTTATGATTTGGGCTTCCACTCAACATTACGCCGATTTCGCCCCTCAGGTGGAGGCGGTGACAGGCGCGACGTTGCGCGATGAGGTATTTTTCAATCAAACGGTTGAAAACGTGCAGCGGATTATTATTGAGGGGATTCGACCACGTTAAAGATGCCGGAGGAGGTTGTAACATCCTCCGGCTACCTGTTTAACCGATCGTCATTAAACTGGCGTTACCGCCAGCGGCAGCGGTATTCACACTCAGCGAACGTTCGATATACAGCCGTTCCAGCAGGATATTGCTTTCGCCACGGGCAAAACCTTGCACCGAAACAATTGCGCCATCCCGCGCGGCAACGGCTTCACACAATGCGCGAAGCTGATCCGAATCACCGTGGAAGATCACCGCATCAAACGGTTGAGCGGTTATATTTTCCGCTTTCGCCAGTTGAATACGTTCGCTGACTGCCGATGGCAATGCCTTCACTAACTGACGATGCAGCGCGTCATCCGGCCACAGTACCTGGCTGCCCACCGCCAGCACGGCGGCAAGCTGAGTTAATGCATCCTGTTCATCATCGGCAATACACAACACGCGCTCACGCGGCAGCAGCGTCCAGGTGTTGCGTTCACCCGTCGGCCCCGGCAGCAATCGTTGTGTTCCTGCCTGCGCCAGCTCGCCATATTGCGTACATAACGCCTGCAATTCTGCCCGGTTTGCCGCCCATTCCCGCAGTGCATTCAGTGGCTGAGTCAATGCGGCTTTCAACTGCGCATCGACCGGATACTCTGCATCCTGACGCGCGAGCGTCACTGCCAGCGCACTTTCCGGGCGATTCGCCAGCAGACGGTAGAGATAGAGCGGACCGCCTGCTTTCGGCCCGGTACCGGACAACCCTTCGCCGCCGAACGGCTGCACACCAACCACCGCACCAACCATATTGCGATTAACATACAAATTACCGACATGCGCCGAGCCAGTGACCTGGGCAATGGTTTCATCAATACGCGTATGGACGCCGAGCGTCAGACCATAACCGGAAGCGTTAATCTGCTCGATCAGCTCCGGCAATTGATTACGGTTGTAGCGCACCACATGCAGCACCGGACCAAAGACCTCTTTTTGCAATTCGGCAAAGTCATCCAGTTCGATCAGCGTCGGAGCAACAAAAGTGCCGCTTTGCCATTCACGGGCATCTTCGCTGTTTTCCCGCACCGCCTGGAACACCGGACGGCCTTTGCTGCGCATGGTCTGAATATGACGCTCAATATTGGTTTTCGCTTCGCTATCAATTACCGGCCCGATATCGGTGGTCAGGCGACCCGGATTACCCATTCGGCACTCAGCCATTGCGCCGCGCAGCATTTTCAGCGTGTGGTCGGCAATCTCATCTTGCAGGCACAGTACACGCAGCGCCGAACAACGCTGACCTGCACTGTCGAACGCCGAAGCCAGTACATCCACGACGACCTGTTCGGTCAGTGCTGAAGAATCGACAATCATCGCGTTCATGCCGCCGGTTTCAGCAATGAGCGGAATGGGGCGACCCTGAGCGTCCAGGCGGCTGGCGATATTGCGTTGCAGTAACGTGGCGACTTCGGTTGAACCGGTAAACATCACCCCGCGCACGCGATCATCCCCCGTCAGTTGCGCACCTACGGTTTCACCCTGACCTGGCAGCAACTGCACTACGCCTGGCGGTACACCCGCTTCCAGCAAAATGGCGATCCCTTGCGCGGCAATCAGCGGCGTTTGTTCTGCTGGTTTTGCCAGTACGCTGTTACCTGCCGCCAGAGCGGCAGCGATCTGCCCGGTGAAAATCGCCAGCGGGAAGTTCCACGGGCTGATACACACCACAGGCCCTAATGGACGGTGGGTTTCGTTAGCGAAATCATCACGCACCTGTCCCGCGTAATAGTGGAGAAAATCGACGGCTTCACGCACTTCGGCGATGGCGTTACTGAAGGTTTTTCCGGCTTCACGCACCAGAATACCAATCAGTTGCTGCATCTGGCTTTCCATCAGCACGGCAGCGCGATGCAATATCGCCGCACGTTCAGCCGGAGGAGTGGCAAACCAGATTGGCGCGTTATTAACCGCATTTTCCAGTGCCTGTTCCACTTCACGCGGCGTGGCTTCACGCACATAGCCAACGATATCTTTTGGTTCTGCCGGGTTAATAACGGGCGACATTTCACCTGTCGAAACCGGCTGTTCCAGCATTGGCTGGGCCTGCCATTTTTGCAGTGCGCTGTTGAGCAGGGCAGAGGAGAGCGATGCCAGCCGGTGTTCATTAGCAAGATCTAATCCTGCCGAGTTATCGCGCCCCTGACCGTAAAGATCGCGCGGCAGGGGAATTTTCGGATGCGGTAAGCCTGTTTGCCCTTCCTGTTGCGCAATTTTTTCTACAGCCGCGACCGGATCGGCAACCAGTTCATCCAGCGGCAAAGAGGTATCAGCAATACGGTTAACAAACGAGGTGTTGGCACCATTTTCCAGCAGGCGACGCACCAGATACGCCAGCAGCGTTTCATGTGTGCCGACAGGGGCATAAATACGACACGGACGATTAAGTTTACCGTCGGCGATTTTCCCGGTGACCTGCTCATACAGTGGCTCGCCCATACCATGCAGGCACTGGAACTCGTACTGACCCGGGTAGTAGTTTTGACCCGCCAGTTGATAAATTGCCGCCAGCGTATGGGCGTTGTGCGTCGCGAACTGCGGATAAATTAAATTCGGCACCGCCAGCAGCTTTTTCGCACAGGCGAGATAAGAAACGTCGGTATACACCTTACGGGTATAAACTGGATAACCTTCAAGGCCGTCCATTTGCGCACGCTTGATTTCACTGTCCCAGTACGCGCCTTTCACCAGGCGAATCATCAGACGGCGACGGCTGCGGGTGGCGAGATCAATCAGGTAATCGATCACCAGCGGGCAGCGTTTCTGATAAGCCTGAATAACAAAACCGATGCCGTTCCAGCCTGCCAGTTCAGGCTCGAAACAGAGTTTTTCCAGCAAATCGAGGGAGATCTCCAGACGATCGGCCTCTTCGGCGTCAATGTTGATACCAATATCGTACTGACGCGCCAGCAGGGTTAATGATTTCAGACGCGGGTAAAGCTCGTCCATTACCCGGTCGTACTGGGCGCGGCTGTAGCGCGGATGCAGCGCCGACAGCTTGATTGAAATGCCCGGCCCTTCATAGATGCCACGACCGTTGGACGCTTTACCAATGGCGTGAATCGCCTGCTGATAGGACACCATATACGCCTGCGCATCTGCGGCGGTCAGCGCGGCTTCGCCGAGCATATCGTATGAGTAACGGAAACCTTTATCTTCCAGCTTGCGGGCATTGGCTAACGCTTCCGCGATGGTTTCGCCAGTGACGAACTGCTCGCCCATCAGGCGCATCGCCATATCCACACCTTTGCGGATCAGCGGTTCACCGCTCTTACCGATAATGCGGTTCAGCGAACGGGAGAGGCTGGCTTCGTTATGGGTAGAAACCAGTTTGCCGGTAAACAGCAGCCCCCAGGTGGCGGCATTTACAAACAAAGACGGGCTACGACCAATATGTGACTGCCAGTTACCGTTGCTGATTTTGTCGCGAATTAACGCGTCACGGGTGGCTTTGTCGGGAATACGCAATAACGCTTCTGCCAGACACATCAGCGCCACGCCTTCCTGCGATGACAGTGAAAACTCCTGCAATAATCCCTGAACCATGCCTGCGCGACCACTGGCGTTTTTTTGATTACGCAGTTTATCTGCCAGTTGATATGCCAGTTTGTGCGCCTGTTCCGCAACCGGCTGTGGCAGACGAGCTTGTTCCAGCAGCATAGAAACCGCTTCGGTTTCCGGGCGGCGATAGGCAGCGGTGATGGCAGCACGGGAAACTGACTGCGGCAAAATTTGCTCGGCAAAGTCGAGGAATGGCTGGTGTGGTTCCTCTGCCGGAGTCGGTGCTTCATCGCTCTCATTGGCAGCGCCAGAAAGCAGCGCAGGCAGCTCCGGCAGGGTATCGCTGTTCTCCAGTTGTTCAAGATAAGAAAAAATCGCCTGCTTAATTAACCAGTGTGGCGTGCGATCGATACGTGTCGCGGCAGACTTAATACGCTCACGCGTCGCGTCGTCCAGCTTAACCCCCATGGTGGTGGTTCCCATGCCATTACTCCTGTTGTTCTGAAAGGTGCAACTTAACGTTATTGTGAAATATCTATTATGTTGCAACTTTGTGCAACCATGTTAAATGTGACTTACGTAGCAAGCTTAAAAATGAATTAAATGTTAATAAAAGAAATCGATATGACAGGGAATAAAAAAATAACGCAGACTTTTTCTCTGCGGCAGTTAACATTTTTGACAGGTGCAACCGCAAAAAATGTGAGGGAGTGCAACCTGATGAAAAATAGTATCGCTGGGCACTAAAATTTAATGTAAATGATGTGTTAAATCGATTGTGAATAACCAACGCTTCCGGCAGGATACGGTCGCCCTGGTAAACATAAACTCTGTTACCCCGTTCCGGTGGCAGATATAACGGCAAGTTTCGACATTGCCGATAATAATTTTTTGGAGACTTTAGATGGCTATTAGCACACCGATGTTGGTGACATTTTGTGTCTATATCTTTGGCATGATATTGATTGGGTTTATCGCCTGGCGATCGACTAAAAACTTTGACGACTATATTCTGGGCGGTCGCAGCCTTGGGCCGTTTGTAACGGCGTTATCGGCGGGTGCGTCGGATATGAGCGGCTGGCTGTTAATGGGGTTGCCGGGCGCAGTCTTTCTTTCCGGGATTTCTGAAAGCTGGATCGCTATTGGCCTGACATTAGGCGCATGGATTAACTGGAAGCTGGTGGCCGGGCGGTTGCGTGTGCATACCGAATACAACAATAACGCCTTAACCTTGCCGGATTATTTCACCGGGCGCTTTGAAGATAAAAGCCGTATTTTGCGTATTATCTCCGCGCTGGTTATTTTGCTGTTCTTCACCATTTATTGCGCTTCGGGCATTGTGGCAGGCGCGCGTCTGTTTGAAAGCACCTTTGGCATGAGCTACGAAACGGCTCTGTGGGCAGGTGCAGCGGCGACCATCCTTTATACCTTTATTGGTGGGTTCCTCGCGGTGAGCTGGACCGATACCGTACAGGCCAGTCTGATGATTTTTGCCCTGATCCTGACGCCGGTTATTGTCATTATCAGCGTCGGTGGATTTGGCGACTCGCTGGAAGTGATCAAACAAAAGAGCATTGAAAACGTGGATATGCTCAAAGGGCTGAATTTTGTCGCCATTATCTCGCTGATGGGCTGGGGGCTGGGTTACTTCGGGCAGCCGCATATTCTGGCGCGTTTTATGGCGGCGGATTCTCACCACAGCATCGTCCATGCGCGTCGTATCAGTATGACCTGGATGATCCTCTGCCTCGCTGGGGCGGTGGCTGTCGGCTTCTTTGGGATTGCTTACTTTAATGATCATCCGGCGGTAGCAGGTGCGGTAAATCAGAATGCCGAGCGCGTGTTTATCGAACTGGCGCAAATTCTGTTTAACCCGTGGATTGCCGGGATCCTGCTGTCGGCGATTCTGGCTGCGGTGATGTCAACGTTAAGCTGCCAGTTGCTGGTATGTTCCAGTGCGATTACCGAAGATCTGTACAAAGCATTTCTGCGTAAACATGCCAGCCAGAAAGAGCTGGTGTGGGTAGGGCGTGTGATGGTGCTGGTGGTGGCGTTGGTGGCCATTGCGCTGGCGGCGAACCCGGAAAACCGCGTGCTGGGGCTGGTGAGCTACGCGTGGGCAGGCTTTGGCGCGGCGTTTGGTCCGGTGGTGCTGTTCTCGGTGATGTGGTCACGCATGACGCGCAACGGCGCGCTGGCGGGAATGATCATCGGTGCGCTCACGGTTATCGTCTGGAAACAGTTCGGCTGGCTGGGTCTGTACGAAATTATTCCGGGCTTTATCTTCGGCAGTATCGGGATTGTGGTGTTCAGTTTGCTGGGTAAAGCGCCGTCAGCGGCGATGCAAAAACGTTTTGCTGAAGCAGATGCGCATTATCATTCGGCGCCGCCGTCACGGTTGCAGGAAGGTTAAGGGAAGGCGTTTTACCGAAAACCCCACGTCATAATGGGAAGCAGACAGAGGGCAATCAGTGATTGCCCTCTGTGTTTTCTCTCAAAATATTTTTACATTTCCTCATCATTATCACTACATTCCGCTTGTGTTTTTCTCCGCCGTAATGATAATCGCTATCACTGCGATTTACTTTTCTTTGCATAGATTGACTCAGAAAAACGTTTAAGGGTGGGTGGCATGTTTGTTCCGTTTCTCATTATGTTGCGCGAAGGACTTGAAGCCGCGCTGATTGTCAGTTTGATTGCCAGCTATCTTAAGCGTACCCAGCGAGGCCGATGGATTGGTGTGATGTGGATTGGCGTGTTGCTTGCCGCTGCGTTGTGCCTGGGGTTGGGTATCTTCATTAATGAAACTACCGGCGAATTTCCGCAAAAAGAACAGGAACTGTTCGAAGGTATCGTGGCGGTGATCGCCGTGGTGATCCTCACCTGGATGGTTTTCTGGATGCGCAAAGTGTCGCGCAACGTCAAAGTGCAACTGGAGCAGGCGGTCGATAGCGCATTGCAGCGCGGAAATCATCACGGCTGGGCGCTGGTGATGATGGTCTTTTTTGCCGTTGCAAGGGAAGGGCTGGAGTCGGTCTTTTTCCTGCTGGCGGCATTTCAACAAGATGTCGGGATCTGGCCGCCGCTCGGCGCAATGCTTGGCCTCGCCACTGCCGTGGTGCTTGGTTTCCTGCTCTACTGGGGCGGTATTCGCCTCAATCTTGGCGCATTTTTCAAATGGACCAGCCTGTTTATTCTTTTCGTCGCCGCAGGGCTGGCAGCAGGTGCCATTCGCGCATTTCATGAAGCCGGATTATGGAACCACTTTCAGGAAATTGCCTTCGATATGAGCGCGGTGCTCTCAACTCACTCGCTGTTCGGCACGCTGATGGAAGGTATTTTTGGTTATCAGGAAGCGCCGAGCGTCAGCGAAGTCGCCGTCTGGTTTATTTATCTCATCCCGGCGCTGGTGGCGTTTGCTCTGCCGCCACGTGCAGGAACGACAGCGTCTCGCTCCGCGTAACAAATACGACGCAAACTCTTGCTTAGTTACAACATACTTTAAAGGGATAGTCTCGTCATGACCATTAACTTCCGCCGTAGCGCACTGCAATTAAGCGTGGCTGCGCTGTTCTCTTCTGCTTTTATGGCTAACGCCGCCGATATTCCGCAAGTCAAAGTGACCGTGACGGATAAGCAGTGCGAACCGATGACCATTACGGTTAACGCCGGGAAAACACAGTTCATTATTCAGAACCACAGCCAGAAGGCGCTGGAGTGGGAGATCCTCAAAGGCGTGATGGTGGTGGAAGAGCGGGAAAATATCGCCCCTGGCTTTAGCCAGAAAATGACGGCAAATTTACAGCCTGGCGAATACGATATGACCTGCGGTCTGCTGACTAACCCGAAAGGGAAGTTGATTGTCAAAGGTGAGGCAACGGCGGATGCGGCGCAAAGTGATGCGCTGTTAAGTCTTGGTGGTGCAATTACTGCATATAAAGCGTATGTCATGGCGGAAACCACACAGCTGGTGACCGACACCAAAGCCTTTACCGACGCGATTAAAGCAGGCGATATCGAAAAAGCGAAAGCACTGTATGCACCGACGCGCCAGCACTATGAGCGTATTGAACCGATCGCTGAACTGTTCTCCGATCTGGATGGCAGCATTGACGCCCGTGAGGATGATTACGAGCAAAAAGCCGCCGACCCAAAATTCACCGGTTTCCACCGTCTGGAAAAAGCCTTGTTTGGCGACAACACCACCAAAGGAATGGATCAGTACGCTGACCAGCTTTATACCGATGTGGTCGATTTGCATAAACGCATCAGTGAACTGGCTTTCCCACCTTCAAAAGTGGTCGGCGGCGCAGCGGGACTGATTGAGGAAGTGGCAGCCAGCAAAATTAGCGGTGAAGAAGATCGCTACAGCCACACCGATCTGTGGGATTTCCAGGCTAACGTTGAAGGCTCGCAGAAAATTGTCGATCTGCTGCGTCCACAACTGCAAAAAGCTAACCCGGAATTGCTGGCAAAAGTCGATGCCAACTTCAAAAAGGTCGATACCATTCTGGCGAAATACCGTACCAAAGACGGTTTTGAAACCTACGACAAATTGACCGATGCCGACCGTAACGCGCTAAAAGGCCCGATTACCGCGCTGGCGGAAGATCTGGCGCAACTTCGTGGTGTGCTGGGGCTGGACTAAGCATTATGCAGTATGAAAATGAAAACGGCGTGAATGAACCCTCGCGCCGACGTTTACTGAAAGGGATTGGTGCGCTGGCACTGGCGGGAAGTTGCCCGGTGGCTCATGCACAAAAAGCGCAAAGTGCACCGGGTACGCTTTCGCCGGATGCGCGCAATGAGAAACAGCCTTTTTATGGCGAACATCAGGCGGGGATTGTGACGCCACAGCAGGCCGCAATGATGCTGGTGGCGTTTGATGTGCTTGCCAGTGATAAAGCCGATCTTGAGCGGTTGTTTCGCTTGTTGACTCAGCGTTTTGCTTTTCTGACTCAGGGCGGAACGGCACCAGAAACGCCAAATCCGCGCCTACCGCCACTCGATTCCGGCATTCTTGGCGGCTACATTGCGCCTGATAATCTCACCATCACGTTGTCTGTTGGTTACTCGTTGTTTGATGAACGGTTTGGCCTTGCGCCGCAGATGCCGAAAAAGTTGCAGAAGATGACGCGTTTCCCCAACGACTCGCTTGATGCAGCGTTATGTCATGGTGATGTGTTGCTACAGATTTGCGCCAACACCCAGGATACGGTGATCCATGCGCTGCGCGATATCATTAAACACACGCCGGATTTGCTCAGCGTGCGCTGGAAGCGGGAAGGGTTTATTTCCGATCATGCGGCGCGAAGTAAAGGCAAAGATACGCCAATTAATTTGCTGGGCTTCAAAGACGGCACTGCTAATCCCGACAGCCATAATGCGAAGTTGATGCAAAAAGTGGTGTGGGTCACGGCAGATCAGCAGGAACCTGCCTGGACCATCGGCGGCAGCTACCAGGCGGTGCGGTTGATTCAGTTTCGGGTGGAGTTTTGGGACAGAACGCCACTGAAAGAACAGCAGACGATTTTTGGTCGTGATAAGCAAACCGGTGCTCCGCTGGGAATGCAGCACGAGCATGATGTGCCCGATTACGCCAGCGATCCTGAAGGTAAGGTGATTGCGCTGGACAGCCATATCCGGCTGGCGAATCCGCGCACGCCAGAGAGTGAGTCCAGCCTGATGTTGCGCCGTGGCTACAGTTATTCACTGGGCGTCACCAACTCCGGGCAACTGGATATGGGGCTACTGTTCGTTTGCTACCAACACGATCTGGAAAAGGGCTTTCTGACAGTACAAAAAAGACTGAATGGCGAGGCGCTGGAGGAATACGTCAAACCTATCGGTGGCGGTTATTTCTTTGCATTGCCAGGGGTGAAGGACACGAACGATTATCTCGGAAGCGCATTATTGCGGGTTTAATGTTTTTAGGCGGATAGGCGTTTACGCCGCATCCGGCATTCGTGCGCTGGTGCCTGATGCGATGCTTGCGCATCTTATCAGGCCTACAATCGGGGCCGGATCGGTAGGCAGAATAAGGCGTTCACGCCGCATCCTGCAAGCACAAGGCTCATTTTACCAGCAAACGCGAATCCTGCTGAAAGTACACAGCTTTTACCATCACTGTCATCACTCTGTCATCTTTCCAGTAGAAGCTAATGCCATCTAAATGGTGCTTTATGGTTAAATATAAGTAAATATATTGTTGCAACAAATGCGAAAGCTGTTGTACTTATTAAGTAACAGCGGTAGTTCCCGGCAGTGATAGTCAGTCACTATGGAGATCGCGGATGGTAACGTCCTGTACTGGACAATGTTTTGTTAAGCAACGCTCCACCACTCGCGGAGATTTCTCCTCCGGTAGTCATCTCGTCACTCTGTATTTTTACCCACTTCCTTTCTTTATTCGTGTTACCGACGCCTTTAACGGTGCGCGTAGCCGTTTTCGGTGTTATTTCCAAAAGCAAACTATGGCTTACAAGGAAGCCAACCCTCTGATGTTCGTGCGCATAATCGCGCTGCCAACGGCGCGTGTGATGAATACAAACAACTCAAGGTGCTCTCCATGGGAAGACAAAAAGCAGTGATCAAAGCTCGTCGCGAGGCAAAACGTGTGCTGAGACGGGATTCGCGCAGCCATAAACAGCGTGAAGAAGAATCGGTCACCTCGCTTGTGCAGATGAGCGGCGTAGAAGCCATTGGCATGGCTCGCGACAGTCGCGATACCTCGCCAATCCTCGCGCGAAATGAAGCGCAATTGCACTATCTGAAGGCTATTGAGAGTAAGCAACTGATATTCGCCACGGGCGAAGCCGGGTGTGGTAAAACCTGGATCAGTGCGGCAAAAGCGGCAGAAGCCCTGATACATAAGGATGTCGACAGGATTATCGTCACCCGTCCTGTTCTGCAAGCCGATGAAGATCTTGGCTTCTTACCTGGAGATATTGCAGAAAAGTTTGCTCCTTATTTTCGTCCGGTCTACGACGTGCTGGTTCGGCGGTTGGGCGCTTCCTTTATGCAATACTGCCTGCGGCCGGAGATAGGGAAGGTCGAAATCGCGCCGTTCGCCTATATGCGTGGACGTACATTTGAAAATGCGGTCGTCATTCTTGATGAGGCGCAGAATGTGACTGCCGCACAAATGAAAATGTTTTTAACCCGTCTGGGGGAGAACGTGACGGTTATTGTTAACGGAGATATTACACAGTGCGATTTACCTCGCGGTGTGCGCTCCGGCTTAAGTGACGCGCTGGAACGTTTCGAAGAAGATGAAATGGTCGGGATTGTCCGATTCGGTAAAGAGGATTGCGTGCGTTCGGCACTTTGCCAACGTACGCTACATGCCTATAGTTGAGAGTTTTAATGGTACAAAGCCCTGGCGTGGAGTGCACCCCAAAAGTTGGACACCCAACTGAGTAAGGTGCAGTCCACTCACTGCGTTCGCGGACTGTCGCCAGTTGTCGAACCCCTGTCGGGGCTTCTCATCCCCCCGGTGCGTGCAATATGCGAAAAAAAAGCCCGTACTTACGTACGGGCTCTTCTTAAAATATGGCGGTGAGGGGGGGATTCGAACC
>NZ_AEJZ01000255.1:0-1018 GCF_000208525.1 Escherichia sp. TW14182 | reverse complement strand
TGGTCGGCATACCCAGGCATCCAGAGCCTCGCGAGCCTGCTCAGGAGTGAATATCATTGTTCACCGCCAGTGATTCATTCGACATACACTTATTTTCACAAGGTAGTCCATCTGTTGGGTTGGGATAAATGTCAGGGCGAAGTTCGTGGGGGGTGACTTGCCAGTCAAGAACTCGACTCAATGGAATGACTCGATCTGCTGGTATAACCCCAGTGAAGTTGAGCCACCCACTTACAGCCTGAGACTTAACTCCTAGATGTTTAGCAATTTCTGATTGATTCATGATTTTCGTAATCTTACTTTTCAAAACGTGACTCATTTACACCTCCACATTGAAAGAATTTCTACATCAAAAAAGTTTTTCTTTCAATAGCAACATTAAAACAATTCCAATGCCATATGAAAGCAAAGCTTGTAAAATGACTAAATGGACAACGTAAAACACCCAAATCTTGTTTACCGCCTAAAGCTGTTGCAGGACGAAAAAAACTGGAACTTATCCGACATAGCCAAGCACGCGATGGTATCTCCGCAAGCCGTCCAGCAATGGGCTAAAGGTAAATCGCTTCCCAGAGGGCAAGGGCTAAAACGCCTGGCCGCGGCAGCAGGTAAAGCAGAACACTGGTTTTTCATGTCACCAGATTCAACAGCGCAGGGGGAGCTTCATGCTGAGACTTTTTCCGGACGAGAACTGGATGACAATGAAAAGCTTTTGCTTTCACTTTTCAATCAGTTACCGGAAACAGAAAAGCTACGCTTGCTTATTTCTATTAAATCTCAGCTAGAAGAACTGGAGCAACTCAAAGGCGATGTCTTGAGCATGATTCAGTCCCACCAGAAATAATTCCTAAGCACAGTCTCCTCATATTTATCTAAGCAGCCATACGGCTGCTTCAGTATTTCTTTCAATCCATACTTGACAATGAAAGCAATTATTGTAAAGTAATTCCATCAACGAACCGCATCGTTGTCAGGCTAAAGTTCCGCCACCCCGGCGTTAAGGGGAAATGAGGTCAAC
>NZ_AEJZ01000256.1:0-9504 GCF_000208525.1 Escherichia sp. TW14182 | reverse complement strand
CGCGTCTTATCAGGCCTATCTTAACCGTTGGTTAATTTTTCAAACTCTTCACATCCGGTATCAAACCCTTCCATACAGCTCAGGTTCAACCAATGCAGTGCCTTTTGTTTGTTCTTCTCGATAAAACCCTCTTCACCGTTTAAGAACATCATCCCCGCCCAGTACTCGGAATAACCGGTACGGGAAATCGCGGAGCTGCGTTTGAAATACCAGGTTGCTTTGTCATCGTCAGCCGTAATGCCCACGCCGTTGGCGTAAATCAAGCCAAGCAGCATCTGGGCATCAACGGCGGTATCATTCTCCAGATCTTCCGAGGCGTTTTCTAACAGCGAAATCGCCTTCGGATAATCTGGTTTACCCGCCTGGCTATTAACCAGAATATGCGCCAGCGTCACTTCACCTTCTTTACTGCCCGCCTGCGCTGCTTTCTCGGCGAGCACTTTTGCTTGTGGATAGTCCAGACTGACCGGATTGGTGATTTTGATCTGCGCTAACAGCGCGCAGGCATCAGCATCACCGCTGTCGGCGGCTTTCTGTGCCCAATATTCGGCTTTGCTCAAATCGCCGGAGCTAAACCAGCTGTCGGCAAGAAAATATTGTGCGCGTCGATCCCCGGCCTCTGCTGCCTTTAAATACTGGCTGCCGGGTTCGGAGTCGTTTGCGTGGGCAAAGAATGTCAAAAACAACATCAATGCGATAATTTTTTTCATTTTGATAATACGATTGGGTAGGGAGTAACCAGTATAAAGAGTTCGAATGGATAAAAAAACAGCCTCCGAAAGGAGGCTGTAAGAGGGACTGATTTACGCCAGCGCCGCTTCGCGCAGGCGAGTTTTCAACTTGTTGTACTCGTCAATCACGTACTGCTCGGCGGCGCGCTGATCGGCGATCGGCTCGACGCGCACGGCGCAGTATTTGTACTCCGGCGTTTTCGTAATCGGGCTTAAGTTCTCGGTAACCAGCTCGTTACAGGCACCAATCCACCACTGGTAAGTCATGTAAATCGCCCCTTTGTTCGGACGATCGCTGACCTGCGCACGGGTGATAATTTTGCCTTTACGCGAGTGCACCCAAACCAATGCCTCATCTTCAATACCCAGACGTTTGGCGTCTTCGGTATTGATTTGTGCGTAGCCAGGTTCATCAGCCAGCGCCGCCAGCGCCGCACAGTTACCAGTCATCGAACGACAAGAGTAGTGACCAACTTCACGCACCGTTGACAGTACCATCGGGTACTCGTCGGTGAGTTTGTCGATTGGCGCTACCCAGTCGCAGGTGAAGAACTGCGCCAGACCGTTCGGGGTATCAAACTTCTCTTTAAACAGATAAGAAGTCCCCTGATCGGCATCTGAAGTATCGCGGCAAGGCCACTGAATGAAGCCCAGTTCGCCCATTTTCTCGTAAGTCGCACCGTAGAAATCCGGGCACAGATGACGCAACTCATCCCAGATCTCCTGGGTGTTGTTGTAGTGCATCGGATAACCCATACGGGTGGCGATTTCACTGATGATTTGCCAGTCCGTTTTCAGATCCCATTTCGGTTCAACTGCTTTGAAGAAACGCTGGAAGCCACGGTCAGCCGCAGTAAACACGCCTTCATGCTCGCCCCACGAGGTTGACGGTAAAATAACATCCGCCGCCGACGCGGTTTTGGTCATAAAGATGTCCTGAACGATGACCAGTTCCAGATCTTCAAAGGCTTTACGTACTGCCGACAGTTCCGCGTCCGTTTGTAGCGGATCTTCGCCCATAATGTACGCCGCACGGACTTCGCCATGCGCCGCACGGTGCGGCAGTTCGCTGATGCGATAACCGGTATGGGCCGGCAGGCTTTCCACGCCCCAGGCTTTGGCGAATTTCTCGCGGTTAGCCGGATCTTTCACGTACTGATAGCCCGGATACGTATCCGGCAGCGCGCCCATATCGCAGGCACCCTGCACGTTGTTCTGACCACGAACCGGGTTAACGCCCGCATGTGGCTTACCGAGGTTACCGGTCAGCATCGCGAGGCTGGTCAGAGAACGCACGGTTTCCACGCCCTGATAGAACTGGGTAACACCCATGCCCCACAGAATGGATGCGCTTTCGGCCTGGGCATACATCCGCGCCGCCTGACGAATCTCACTGGCGCTGACGCCGGTGATATCTTCAACCGACTCCGGCGTGTAGCCTTCAACGATTTTACGATACTCTTCAAAGCCTTCTGTGCGGGAAGCGACGAACGCTTTGTCGTACAGATTTTCTTCAATAATGACATGGCCCATCGCATTCAACAGCGCGATGTTCGAGCCGTTTTTCAGTGCGATGTGCATGTCAGCAATGCGCGCGGTTTCAATTTTGCGCGGATCGCAGACGATAATTTTCGCCCCGTTACGTTTAGCGTTAATTACGTGATTCGCCACGATTGGGTGGGAATCTGCCGGGTTGTACCCGAAAACGAACACTAAATCGGTATTATCAATTTCGTTAATGGCATTGCTCATTGCGCCGTTACCGACCGATTGGTGCAGACCTGCAACCGATGGGCCGTGTCAGACGCGAGCGCAGCAGTCAACGTTATTAGTACCAATAACGGCGCGCGCAAATTTTTGCATTACATAGTTGGTTTCGTTACCCGTACCACGCGAGGAGCCGGTCGTCTGGATGGCATCCGGACCGTACTTCTCTTTGATGGCGCTCAGGCGCTCGGCAACGTAATTCAGTGCCTCATCCCAGGAAACAGGTTCGAGTTTGCCGCCACGCTGGCGACGGATCATGGGGGTTTTCAGGCGCGGGGTCAGGATCTGGGTATCGTTAATGAAATCCCAGCCATAATAACCCTTCAGACACAGAGTACCCTGGTTGGTTTTCCCCTGCGCTGCCTCCGCCCGGACGATTTTGCCGTTATCGACGACCAGGTTGATTTTGCAACCTGATGCGCAATATGGGCAAACCGTGACGACTTTTTTCATCGGTCTCGCTCCAGTTAATCAAATCACGCATACGCGCTCTCGACTACAGTATGCATCTTTTATGCCACATTTTATTTGGGGACATTCCTTGATATTACGGGCACTATTTATTCAAAACTCTGACGAAAAACAGGCTGTCGTCAGTTTTGACGTGACGAAACGAAATACCGCGTGACAGCCATCACGCGGCAGACATTTTATTTTTTCTCGATGCCGGGAGCCGCCTGATACCCGCCGCCCAGCGATTTCATCAACTGAATGCTTTGGATCACGCGGCGGCTATCCAGCATCAGTAATGACATCTCTTCGGCAAGCACCGGCAATTCGGCTTCGGTTGCCTGTAAGCGGCTGGTTAAACCGCGCTTGTAGGCGGCGTCGGCGGCGCGCTGGGTGAAGCGGGTCGCTTCTACGCGTTCTGCCTGCATCTTCCGCTCGTCATTCAGCGTTTGCAGACGCGTGCCATTGACTGCAACGTCGCGCACTGCGTTCAGCACGGACTGGTTGTAACGTTCAATCATCATGTTGCTGGCGGCACGAGTGCCTTCGAGATTGGCATTCAACCGTCCACCGTCAAACAGCGGCAATTTCAGGCCTGGAATGAAGTTGAACTGGCGACTGCTTTTTTTGAATAAGGTATCCAGGTGGATGGAATCCAGGCCGAAAAACGCTTTGATATCAAAGCTTGGGTAGAACAGCGCCCGCGCGGAATCCACCTGATTTAATGACGCCTGAACATACCAGCGCATGGCTTGCAGATCCGGACGTCTGGCGAGCAACTCATAAGAGAGTGTCGCCGGAATGCCGGTCTGTACCTGTGGTAACGCCACTGGTTTGATCTCCGGCATATCGCTGGCGCCCGCGCCAGTCAATGCGCGCAGAGATTCTCGTGTTTCAGTGATTTGCCCTTTGACGGCAGCAATTTGTTTATCGACCGCCAGAATCTGCGCCCGCGCGCCGTGGAACGGTACTTGCGCTTCCAGGCCGTGCGCCACTTTGCTATGATGCGCTTTCACCGCGTAATCAATCACGCTGCGGGTTTGCTCTAACAGATCGAGCATCTGGTAGCTGGCCTGCATACTGTAATAAAGCTGCGCTACGCCTGTAGTGAGCGACAGTTCCACTGCCGCAGTTTCTGCCAGCGCGGCGTTATGCGCGCCAATGGCGGCGGCAACCGCTGAGCGATGTACGCCCCATAAATCGAGATCCAGTCCAGCAAATAAACCTACGGTGGCTTCGGTGTAGTACGGACCATCCATTCCCAGTGCGGGCGCATCCATCGCATAAGGGCTTAAAAAGCCGTTGGCAGAGACGCGCTGGCGGTTGAGCATCCCTAACGCCGCCACCTGCAATTGTGAACCAGCATCTAACAAATCTGCCTGCGACTGCGCTTTTTCTTCCCGCAATTTCGCTTCGGCGAGGGTGTGAGAACCGCTTAACGTCCGTTGGATCAGCGCATCCAGTTGTGGATCATTAAACTGTCTCCACCACTGCGCTTGCGGCCAGCCGGAACTGGCAAGATGAATATCATCGGCAAGTTTGATCTGCTCTGGTTTAAGCTGTTGATGAGGGGCTGAATCCTTACGCACTAACGCACAGCCGGAAATCAGCGTCGTGCTGCCGAGAATGCTGCACAACAACAAGCGTGAAAGTTGACGATTGATCATTGAGTGGCTCCTTGTGCCTGTTCCGTGGCGGGCGTTAATGCCGGAGCTGTCCAGTCTGGCAAGCGGGCGATGAGCTGACAGACGTGTTGCTCCTGTTTTAATAAGGTGGGCAGGATGGCCTGCGAGGCGGGTATCTCTTCAAGCGTTATTTGAGGAGAACGGTTGAGCGCGGTTGCCAGACCGGCAGCGTATTTCTCCAGTGCGTCGGCAAAGTGGCTGGCTCTGTCCGGCTGGAGCGCGTGATCCAGCGCCTGAGCCGAGTTCCAGGTGGCATCCCAGGCGTGAAGAATGTCGCGTCCCTGACGAATAACTGTTTGCGAGCGTTCAATCAGTAAGGCGCGTTCATCGCCGTCCAGTTGACGTTCAAGCGCCACGCGTTGGCACATTTCTTCACAGGCATTAAACGCCGCATGTAGACCTATACGAATTTGCAGATAAGTGCGCAGAGCCGTGACTTCCTGCTGGCGCGGGATACGCATCAGTTTGCTTAACATACCCAGCGCGCCAGCCAGTTTTTGCGGCAGTGCACGCGCTTCGCTTTCAGGCCAGACAAAGGTGTAAATCACCGCCGATACCGCCGTACCGATAAGAATGCCGATGGCACGATCGCGTATTTCCACCAGGTCGTAAACCGGACCAAAGACGTTTTCGAGCGTGGCGAGAGCAAAGGTCACCACCATCTGCGTGCCGATATAAGAAGAACGCTCAGAGCTGGTGGCGAACCACGCGCCTGCCAGGAAAATCGGTGCCAGTACGAGCAGCAATTCGACAATGTTGTCCAGCCATGGCATGACCAGTAGCGTAAACAGCAACGCCAGAATTGCACCGCAAAAAGCTCCGCCAAAACGTAGCGCCATCTTCTGGTACGAAGAACCGATATTGGGGTTAGCGACGATCACGCAGGTCAGCATACAGGTGTGAATGCCTTCCCAGTCCACGCCGCTGTAGAAGGTGTAACAGATCAAACAGGCCAGCAGCGTTTTTACCGCGTAACGCATATAGTCCGGATTAGTAAAGGCATCGGCGACCATTGACGGCGGTTTGGCGGCGGGCGTTGGCGGCGTGTGCGGATCCATCTGACCAAGCTGTAACAGTGTCTGGCAAATATTCTCCAGGTTACATTCTCGTGCCGCCATCGCTTCATCTTCACTAAGCCGCCAGTCGCTTTGCCAGCACTGCCCTTTGGCAATAGCATGTTGCAGCTTGTTGATTTCAATGGCTAATTTTTGCCGAAATTCAATTATCGCCTGCGAATCAGCAAAAGAGGTGGGATCGTAGCGATTCAGCGTCGAGTAAATGTAGGTTACCGTCGCCACGCAGCTTTGCCACCATGCATTATGGGTTCGCCAGTCGGCGTCGTCCGCGAGGCAAAAGACATTCAGTTTTTGCAGCGCCAGCGCCTCTCTTTCAATCCGCGTTTCGGGTAGCGGCGCAAGGCTTTCTGTCAGGTGACGTACCGCGTCATCAAGCCGATCATTAAGCGCCTGATGCATCTGCGTAATAGCGCGGCTGGGAAACCACAGCACGCCGATTAACGTCATCAGCAAGGTTGGATAGAGGCCGACAACGATACACCACAGCGTTAAGCGCACGACCACTTCCGGGTAGTCGAGCATGGCGGGGAAGGTTTGCCCGTAAATGGCGACAATGGCGACGGCGAAAAAGACCAGTCCCAGCCGATGGGTGCGCATCAAAAACATGCAGCCCATCAGGACAGGACCTGCGATGATCAATCTGATCAACGGTTCGCCGTATGACCATTTGTAGATCAAAAACAGGCTGCCGATCTCCAGCACCGTGGCAACCACAAATAAGATCGCGACAAATTTGGTGTAAAACGCGTTCGACTGAATACCGTAAAACAGCACTGCCAGTGATAACGCCACGAAGGGGATCTCAAAGGTCATTGAGATCAGAATCACCAGCAGGCAGCCTACCCAGAGCTGCACGGTCTGCGGCACACGACCAGGTCGCCGCTCGCTTAACTCTTCATGAAAGAACGCCAGCAGCCTGACCACCGGTAATGGCAGGGAGTTGAGCGCGCTCATTATTGCGGCTCAAGATTAGCGACTGCCGACGCGCCAATACGGAACATTTCCGGGTCAGGTTTATCGACCATGATTTTGACCGGAAAACGCTGGGCAACGCGAACCCAGTTAATAGAGCGAGACACTTTCGGCAGGCCGCCCAGCACCAGACCGCCGTCATCCGGCAGCACGCCGTAGCCAATGGAATCCACTTTACCCTCGAAGGTTTTGCCGCTGTCGCTCATCAGGCGAATCGTCGCAGGCGTACCGGCATGAATATTTTTCAGATCGGTTTCGCGGAAGTTGGCGATAACGTACCAGTGACGAGTGTCGATTAGCGTGAAAATAGGGCGCATGGCAGAAGCAAATTGCCCAACCGAGGTTTTGAGGGAAATGACCCGACCATCAAACGGCGCGCGGACGGTTGCCATTTCCAGATGCAGTTTGGTTAGCGCGATATCCGCTTCCACCGCCGCACGTTGGGCGACCAGCGCATCGACGCCGCTGACGGCGCTGGCGGCTGACTGCGCCTGTAACAATACGGCATTAAGATCCGCTTCTGCGGCGCGCTGCGCCGTTCTTGCACGGTCAACGTCTTCCGCTGAGACAAAACCTTCTTTCAATAATGGCTCGGTGCGGCGTAATGTATCGCTGGCCTGTTTAGCGGCGGCACGGGCTTTTTCTACCGTGGCATTAACCGAGTCGGCACCAAACTGTTGCGCGTCAACGCTACGCTGGGTGAGCATAATTTGCTTATCCAGCGCGGCGAGGGAGGCTTCGGCTTTCGCCAGATTCGCTTCGTATGGGCGAGGGTCGATGCGGAACAGCAAATCGCCCTGTTTGACTGCCTGGTTGTCTGTGACGGCCAGTTCCACAATACGACCGCTGACTTCCGGCACTACATCGATGGTATCGGCAGACGCGTAAGCGTCGTTGGTTGATGGCGCACTGTCTACGCGCCAGATAACGAAAACGAGGGCAACAAGCGCCAGCGCAACGACCAGCAGGGCAGGGATCTTACTGCGAGGAGCTTTTTTCGGCGTACTTTCCATGAGCGCATCTCAAATAGATTAGAAAAATGCCAGCCAGAACAGCATGGCGTAGAGAGCAAAAAGGGCGGTATAAATAATTCCGACAAATGCCAGATTGATATTTGCCCTCTGAATAATTCGCCTCGTGATGAGTGTCACAATAAGGCTGGCGATAGCGCAGAAAAACCAGCTGGGATAATAAGCACCAATCACCGGGATCGCTGGAGATAATGAGCATCCCGAAACCATGATGACGGGAATTATCCAGGCTGCTTTTTTGAATTGCATCACCATGCGAGAGAGAACTGTTGGCATAATAAATACATCCTGTCTGCTGCGAACAATATCTGTAGTGAATATCAATATCCATTGAAGGCGTCAGTATGGCTATTTTCTTGATGAATAAAAATAGCTTTATTCAGCCACCGCATTCATAACTTATATATATTGTGTATTAATTTTCTGTATGTATTTTTAATATAAATACTTTCGGGGGCTTGAATGCCCCCGAAAATGAGTGGAATTAATTCGGGGTTACAATATTCACCCACAAATCGAAATTATCCAGACAAGCAATAATTTCTTCCAGTTTCGCACCATTGCCAATAATTTTGGCTTTCTTCGCTTTTACCAGATCCGCCATTTTCGCCTGTCCGGTCAGCACGGCGTGCAGATCTTCACGGCTAATGTAGAAGGACGCATTGGCTTGCGGTTGCAGCGTTTTACGGTAGTTAAGCACGCTATCGTTCAGGGTCAGGTTGAGGTTATCGCCGTTACTCATATTGAAGTTCAGGCTGATGTTCTTCCCGGCGGCTTTTTCGCTATCGAGGCGAACAGCCATAAAGTCGAACAGCATTTCGACCGACATCCCGCGAATGGTATCCGGGGAACCGGTGGTGCCGTGGCTGAACTTATGTACCCCTTCGCGCAGCTCTTTCGCGCCAGTCAGGTAGAAACCGCGCCAGGTGGCTGACTCCGCCTGATAACCAAGCTGTTCAAAGTTATTGGCTTGCAGATTCTTCGCCACCTGGTCGCCCGGATTGGCGGCAATCACCTGTTTCAGTAACTCTGCCGACCAGCGATAATCTCCCTGCTTGTTTGCTTCTTGCGCCAGGCTGATGACGCGTGCGGAACCGCCCAACGCCTGTACATAACGTTTACCCATCTCCACCTGACCATACGGATGCAGGTTTGCCGGGTTACCGTCGTAATAGCCGAGGTAGAAGTTATATACCGCACGGGCGTTGTGGCTGACAGAACCGTAATAGCCACGGCTGGCCCAGTTATTGGCAAGCGCAGGTGGCAGCTTAATCATGTCGCCGATTTCATTCATGGTGTAGCCCTGGTTTGCCAGGTGCAGGGTCTGGTCGTGAATGTACTTGATAGTATCGCGATATTTACCAATATAATCATTGATATGCTTATTGCCCCATACCGGCCAGGTGTGCGGCATAAACAGGACTTCCGCTTCGTTACCCCACATATCCAGCGTTTCGTTCAGGTACTCGGTCCATTTGCTGGTATCGCGGGTTTTCGCGCCGCGCAGAGTGTAGAAGTTGTGCAGGGTATGAGTGGCGTTCTCGGCGGTACACAGGGCTTTCAGTGCCGGAATATAGAAGTGCATTTCCGCTGGCGCTTCGCTGCCAGGGGTCATCAGGAAGTCAAACTCCAGACCGTCGATAATCATCTTCTCGCCAGTTCTGACGATTGTTTTGGTTGGCGCAATAATGCTTGGGTCACCGGTTGCCAGCGTCACGCCGAGACCGTTACCCACGTTACCCTGCGCGTTGTGCGGCAGTAACAGGCCGTAAGAGTAGAGCGCACGGCGGCT
>NZ_AEJZ01000257.1:0-10383 GCF_000208525.1 Escherichia sp. TW14182 | reverse complement strand
CTGTGAAGATGAGGTCACCGGAATATTACCTTTCAGGCAAGAAACGGCATGTCTGAAACTCCCCTCCAGCACAGGTCGCGTTTTGGCACACTCAGGACCGGCAATCGGGCAGCGGGTACGGAAAACACAACCAGAAGGCGGGTTAATCGGCGACGGTAATTCCCCTTCCAGTAACTGAATAGATTTATTCTTTTCCAGATCCGGGTCAGGAATGGGCACTGCCGACATCAATGCTTTGGTATAAGGATGCAGCGGATTATGGTAGACCTCATCATACGTCCCCAGTTCTACCGCATGTCCGAGATACATCACCAGCACGCGATCGGAAATGTGTTTTACCACGGCCAGATCGTGGGCGATAAAGATTAATGACAATCCCATCTCACGCTGCAATTGCTGGAGCAGGTTGACTACCTGCGCCTGAATTGACACATCCAGCGCCGACACCGGCTCATCGCAGATAATCAGCTTCGGTTCAAGAATAAGTGCACGAGCAATCCCGATACGCTGACACTGCCCGCCGGAGAACTCATGCGGATAACGGTTAATCAGATTGGGTAGCAAGCCGACTTTCATCATCATCGCCTTCACGCGCTCACGAACTTCCTGGCGTGACATTTTCGGATGGTAGGTGCGCAGCGGTTCAGCGATGATCTCACCGATGGTCATACGCGGGTTCAGCGATGCCAGCGGATCCTGAAAAATCATCTGGATATCACTACGAACGGCACGCCATTCATCGGGCTTCATTCCCAACAACTCTTTGCCTAACCAGGCAACACGACCGTCAGTAGCCTTGACCAAACCGATGATGGCACGAGCAAAGGTGGACTTACCGCATCCCGATTCTCCTACCACACCCAATGTTTCCCCTTCATACAAGCGAAGCGTGACACCATCGACCGCTTTCAGTGTTTTTGCGGGTTGCCAGAACCACTGTTTGCCATCTTTGATTTCAAAGTGCACTTTCAGGTCAGCGATTTCGAGGAGGACTTTTCTTCCTTCAGTTACAGCATTCATAACAGTTCCTCCACCGGTTTAAAGCATGCACGCAGACGGCCAGGGGTAAACTCTTCCAGCGGCGGTGCGCTACTACAAATTTCCATCGCATGTGGACAACGTGGCTGGAACGGGCAACCTTTTGGTAATCGCAGCAGGTTTGGCGGATTACCGGGAATGGTCAACATGGTTTCACCTTCCGCATCGAGACGCGGCACCGCATTGAGCAAACCGATAGAATAAGGATGAACGGGTTGATAAAAGACATCGCGCGCATTGCCATATTCCATCGTGCGCCCGGCGTACATCACCAGAACTTTGTCACAGATCCCCGCCACCACACCCAGATCGTGGGTGATCATAATGATGGCGGTATTAAATTCCCGCTTCAGTTCATTCAATAGCGTCATGATTTGCGCCTGTACGGTCACGTCCAGCGCAGTTGTCGGCTCATCGGCAATCAGCAGTTTAGGCCGACACAGCAACGCCATCGCAATCATGACGCGCTGACGCATCCCACCAGAAAATTCATGCGGGAACATCTTCATGCGTTTACGCGCTTCCGGCATTTTTACCGCATCGAGCATCCGCACTGACTCTTCAAACGCCTCAGCCTTGCTCATGCTTTTATGCAGCATCAGCACTTCCATCAACTGCTCACCAACGCGCATATAAGGGTTTAACGAGGTCATCGGATCCTGAAAAATCATCGAGATTTGTTCAGCGCGCAGTTTATTGAGTTCTCGCTCTGGAAGATTGAGGATTTCTCGCCCATTGAAGGTTGCCGATCCGCCAATACGTCCGTTGGCAGCCAGAAGCCCCATTAAGGCAAACGCGGTTTGCGATTTACCCGAACCAGATTCACCAACGATACCCAGCGTTTCCCCGGCACGCAGGGAAAAATTCAAATCGTTAACCGCCGTGACGTCGCCATCCGGGGTACTAAAGGTGACACGCAAATCTTTCACGTTCAGTAGTGCGTCAGCCTGTTGTTGTGCGAGCGGCACAGTTGCAGTTTCAATTACGCTCATGGCTGCACTCCTTAACGATCTTTCGGGTCGAGGGCATCACGCAAGCCATCGCCGATAAAGTTGAAACAAAACAGCGTCACCACGAGGAATCCCGCAGGGAACAGCAGTAACCACGGAGAGACTTCCATCGAGTTCGCGCCATCGCTCAGCAATGCGCCCCAGCTGCTTAACGGCTCTTGTGTACCCAGCCCCAGGAAGCTTAAAAAGGATTCAAAGAGGATCATGCTGGGCACCAGTAGCGATGCATAGACCACTACAACACCAAGCACATTCGGCACAATGTGGCGAATAACAATACCGGGCGTAGATACACCGCCAACTTGTGCCGCCTCAATAAACTCTTTGCGCTTCAGACTCAGGGTTTGTCCACGCACAATACGCGCCATATCCAGCCAGGAAACCATGCCAATCGCTACAAAAATCAGCAGAATGTTTTGACCGAAAAAGGTCACCAGCAAAATGACGAAGAACATGAATGGGAAGGAGTTGAGGATTTCCAGCAGACGCATCATTACCGAATCCACTTTGCCGCCAAGATAACCAGAAAGCGAACCATAAAGTGTCCCCACAACCACTGCGACCAGTGCCGCAGCAACCCCGACCATGAGTGAGATACGTCCACCAATAGCAACGCGTACCAGCAAGTCGCGGCCAGATGAGTCAGTACCAAAGTAGTGACCGGATTCCATATCCGGGGCGCTGGACATCATCGCCCAGTCGGTATCGTCATAGGCAAACTGCGAAAGCATTGGTGCCAGGATAACAAATAACGCGATCAGTACCAGCACTATCAGACTGGCGACCGCCGCACGGTTATGCATAAAACGTCGACGTGCGTCCTGCCACAAGCTGCGCCCTTCGACCTCCAGCTTCTCACTGAAATTTTCCAGCGTCTCGCTGTTTTTCTTACTTAACATCATCGCGAGCTCCAGTATCAGTAACGGATTTTCGGATCGATAACCGCATATAGCACATCGACAATGGCATTAAACAAAATGGTTAATGCACCAACCAGAATGGTCAGGCTTAACACCAATGAATAGTCACGGTTCAATGCGCCATTAACGAACAATTGCCCGATCCCCGGCAAACCATAAATGGTTTCGATGACCATAGAACCGGTAATAATGCCGACAAATGCGGGTCCCATATAGGAGAGCACGGGTAGCAGAGCTGGTTTTAATGCGTGGCGAAGGATGATCCTGCGCATAGGTAAACCTTTCGCGCGGGCAGTACGAATAAAGTTGGAATGCAAAACTTCAATCATCGAACCACGGGTAATACGCGCAATACTGGCGATATAGGCGAGAGACAATGCCACCATCGGCAATATCATGAATTTCAGCGCCCCGCCATTCCAGCCACCGCCTGGTAGCCAATGCAAAATGATCGCAAATATCATGACTAATAATGGCGCAACCACAAAACTGGGGATAACCACCCCGGTCATTGCCAGCCCCATCACGGTATAGTCCCATTTGGTGTTTTGTTTTAATGCGGCAATAACGCCAGCACTAACACCCAGCACTACCGCAAGTATAAACGCGGCTGCCCCCAATTTTGCAGAAACAGGAAAACTGGATGCTACCAGGTCATTGACCGAATAATCTTTATATTTAAAAGACGGACCGAAATCGCCATGCGCCAGTTGTTTCAGGTAGCTGAAATACTGTGTCATGATCGGATCATTAAGATGATATTTCGCTTCGATATTGGCCATCACTTCTGGCGGTAACGTCCGTTCACCAGTGAACGGACTTCCTGGCGCCAGACGCATCATAAAGAACGAAATAGTAATCAGAATAAATAGCGTCGGAATCGCTTCCAGACAGCGACGTAGAATAAATTTTAACATTGCCGTACCTTCTGGCCAGTGCCTTCTATAATGCGATAAAAATCAGACACCGTGGAGCAAGTTCCCCTGCCCCACGTATTGCCATTAGTGCTTCACAATGTACATATTTCTGGTGTAGGTATTATCCAGCGGATCTTTGCCGGTATACCCCCCAACCCACGGTTTCACCAGACGCGCGTTCACATAGTAATAAACCGGAACAATGGCCGAATCTTTATCCAGCTGCTGTTCTGCTTTGGTGTACAGCGCAGTGCGTTGCGCCTCGTCAGTCGCTTTCAGCGTTTCCGCCATAATGCTGTCAAAGGCCGGGCTCTTATAATGCGCGGTATTCATCGAACTGTTCGACAGCATGGTGTTCAGGAAGGATGTTGGTTCGTTATAGTCAGCACACCAGCCTGCACGAGCCACATCAAAAGTTCCCTGGTGACGGGTATCGAGGAAGGTTTTCCACTCCTGGTTAACCAGTTTGACGTTTACACCAATGTTTTTCTTCCACAGTGAAGAGGCGGCAATCGCCAGCTTTTTATGCAGATCGGACGTGTTATATAGCAGGTTAATGGTCAACGGTTTGTCTGCGGTATAGCCCGCTTCAGCCAGCAGCTTTTTCGCTTCTTCGTTACGTTTTTCCTGACTCCAGCCAAACCATTCCGGTTGAGTTAATTTTGCACCATCTGTGTAAGGAGGAGTGTAACCATAGGCGGGCATATCGCCCTGTGCTTTCACTTTATTAACGATGATATCGCGATCCATACCCAGTTTCAGTGCGGTACGCACACGCACGTCGTTGAATGGCGGTTTCTGATTGTTAATTTCGTAATAGTAGGTGCACAAATACGGATCGACGTGAACCTCGTCCGGGATCTCTTTTTTAAGCTTCTGGAACAACTCGATCGGCATGTTGTTATAGGTCATATCGATTTCGCCGCTGCGATAGCGGTTAACATCGGTGACTTCAGAAGCAATCGGCAAATAGGTGACTTGGTTAATGACGGTTTTCGCGTTGTTCCAGTAGGTCGGGCTGCGCTCAAGAACGATACGTTCGTTAACGACCCAATCTTTTAAGGTATAGGCACCGTTGGTGACAATATTTCCTGGCTGGGTCCATTTCTCGCCGAATTTCTCAATAGCGGCTTTTGGCACCGGAGAAGTCGATGGGTGAACCAGTAATTTATAGAAATACGGAACAGGCTCACTTAATGTGACTTCTAAAGTGTGGTCATCGACGGCTTTCACGCCGAGATCGGTAATCGGTTTTTTCCCTTCGAGAATTTCATCAATACCGGCGATATGCCCATATTGTAGATAACTGGCATAGGGAGAAGCGGTGTTCGGATCAACAGAACGTTGCCAACTGTATACAAAGTCCTGCGCAGTGACTGGCGTGCCGTCGGACCATTTCGCATCTTTACGCAGATGGAATGTCCAGACTTTGGCATCTTTATTATCCCAGGACTCCGCGACGCCAGGCGCCGGGTGACCATCGAGATCGCTGACCAGCAAGCCTTCAAACAGGTCGCGACTGATATTAGACTCCGGAACCCCTTCAATTTTGTGCGGATCTAATGACTGAACTTCAGAACCATTGTTACGCACCAGCGTTTGTTTTTCTGCAAGCTGAACACCAGCGGGTACATCAGCCGCCAGCGCAACATTCCCTGCCATAAGCGCAGCCAGAACGCCTGCTGCTACTAAACTTCTCTTGGTGATGTTGGTCATTGTTTTTGGACTCCCTCATTATAATTACTGGCTTTAACCAGCATGTGTAATCCCGGGTTGGGACCCTGGACAGATTCGGAGACTTTCTGCTGCCAGGTTGATATATCGTTACGCTTTGCTATCACCGACTTTATTTATTCTGGCGATTCGAACGACCACCTTACGTCGGTTCCTACTGTGTCTCCCCTGTCGAGACACATTTACTATTTAATGCAGCAATTTTTATTGTTAATTATTCTCATTACCAAAAAAAATCGCCTGACGGTTGGCCGGAAAGTATCAAATGCGCTTCTTGCCCGCCAATACATTTTGCAAAATTGTTAAGTAATTCTCTTTTGCTGACCGCGCCAATATCTAAAGACTTCATCAGATTGCCAATAAAACCATTTAAAAACAATAAGATAAAACCTCGTAAAGCAAGTCTGTTTTTTCTGGTTGCTGTCACGATAGAGAAATATACAATAACTTAACAAAAGGTCATTATTTAGCACATTCCTCTGCCAAATGCAGTGGAATTACTAATATCATTTCAATTATTCTTCAGCAAGACCCAGGATTATGATGTCGCGAAAATAACATGATGAGGAGGATGGCGGGGTAAGGATATTCTTATAACTGGCTGTAATATGAGGAAAAATATTTATCTATTTCGTTTGCTTTTGATAACTGTGCTGGGCAAAAGTAAAAATAATGACGAAAAAACGGAGCACCATGGCTCCGTTTCGTATGAAAGAAATTAATTGAGCAGACCAGGGAAAATCCCTTTGATTCCATTAACAATAAATTCAATCCCTAATGCCATCAGCAGCAACCCCATAATACGAGTAATCACGTTTATACCGGTCTGGCGCAGAACTCGCACCAGCCAGGGTGCCATGCGGAATAAGCCCCAGCAACATAAAGCAAACAATGCAATTGCCACAAAAAAGCCGAACAGATAACCAATGCTGTGATAACGCGTTCCCCAAACGATAGTTGAACTGATCGCCCCTGGTCCTGCCATCAAAGGCAATGCGAGCGGTACAACGCCGATGCTTTCTCGAATTGCGGTTTCTGATTTCTCTTGTTTGTTCTGTTTATCCTCACCAAGCTTACCGCTGATCATCGACATCGCAATTGTAACCACCAGTATGCCGCCCGCGATGCGGAACGAATCAATCGATATTCCAAAAAGTTGCAGAATCGTGTCGCCGAGAAAAAGCGAGATCCACAAGATAATCGCTACCGACAGGTTGGCAGTCAGATTTGTTTTGTTTCTCGCTGCCGCAGTCTGATAGCTGGTCATACTGATGAACACGGGGATAATCCCAACCGGGTTAACCAGCGCAAATAACCCGATGAAAAATTTAAAGTAAACGGGAAAATCAAAGAGTGTCTGAATCACGGTTAGCTCCGAAGCAAAAGCCGGATAATGTTAGCCATAAGCAAAGGTAAAAAAATACGCGCTGACAATACGCCTTTTGGCAGCATTTTTCACCTCCTAACCGCTTAAAATTACTATCATTCATTATTGTTATCTAGTCGTGCAAAACATGCTAATGTAGCCAACAATAAATACTACAATTTATTAACTATTAGCTTTTATAGCTAAAAGCGGAGCTGAAAGGTGTCAGCTTTGCGGAATTTTGATCTAGATCACGTAATCAGTACCCAGAAGTGAGTAATCTTGCTTACGCCACCTGGAAGTGACGCATTAGAGATTAGTCTCTCTAATGTTTAAACTCTTTTAGTAAATCACAGTGAGTGTGAGCGCGAGTAAGCTTTTGATTTTCATAGGTTAAGCAAATCATCACCACACTGACTATACTCTCGTATTCGAGCAGATGATTTACTAAAAAAGTTTAACATTATCAGGAGAGCATTATGGCTGTTACTAATGTCGCTGAACTTAACGCACTCGTAGAGCGTGTAAAAAAAGCCCAGCGTGAATATGCCAGTTTCACTCAAGAGCAAGTTGATAAAATCTTCCGCGCCGCCGCTCTGGCTGCCGCAGATGCTCGAATCCCACTCGCGAAAATGGCCGTTGCCGAATCCGGCATGGGTATCGTCGAAGATAAAGTAATTAAAAACCACTTTGCTTCTGAATATATCTACAACGCCTATAAAGATGAAAAAACCTGTGGTGTTCTGTCTGAAGACGACACTTTCGGTACTATCACTATCGCTGAACCAATCGGTATTATCTGCGGTATCGTTCCAACGACTAACCCGACTTCAACTGCAATCTTCAAATCGCTGATCAGCCTGAAGACCCGTAACGCTATTATCTTCTCTCCGCACCCGCGTGCAAAAGATGCAACTAACAAAGCTGCTGATATCGTTCTGCAGGCTGCTATCGCTGCTGGTGCACCGAAAGATCTGATTGGCTGGATCGATCAACCTTCTGTTGAACTGTCCAACGCGCTGATGCACCATCCTGATATTAACCTGATCCTCGCGACTGGTGGTCCGGGCATGGTTAAAGCAGCATACAGCTCCGGTAAACCGGCAATCGGTGTAGGTGCTGGTAACACTCCGGTTGTTATCGATGAAACCGCAGATATCAAACGTGCAGTTGCATCCGTACTGATGTCCAAAACCTTCGACAACGGCGTAATCTGTGCTTCTGAACAATCTGTTGTTGTTGTTGACTCTGTTTATGACGCTGTACGTGAACGTTTCGCTACCCACGGCGGTTACATGCTGCAGGGTAAAGAGCTGAAAGCCGTTCAGGACGTTATCCTGAAAAACGGCGCACTGAACGCAGCTATCGTTGGTCAACCGGCTTATAAAATTGCTGAACTGGCGGGCTTCTCTGTACCAGAAAACACTAAGATTCTGATTGGTGAAGTGACCGTTGTTGATGAAAGCGAACCGTTCGCACATGAAAAACTGTCCCCGACGCTGGCAATGTACCGTGCAAAAGATTTCGAAGACGCGGTAGAGAAAGCAGAGAAACTGGTTGCCATGGGCGGTATCGGTCATACCTCTTGCCTGTACACCGACCAGGATAACCAACCGGCACGCGTTGCCTACTTCGGTCAGAAAATGAAAACTGCCCGTATCCTGATCAACACCCCGGCTTCTCAGGGTGGTATCGGTGACCTGTATAACTTCAAACTCGCACCTTCCCTGACTCTGGGTTGTGGTTCCTGGGGTGGTAACTCCATCTCTGAAAACGTTGGTCCGAAACACTTGATCAACAAGAAAACCGTTGCTAAGCGAGCTGAAAACATGTTGTGGCACAAACTTCCGAAATCTATCTACTTCCGCCGTGGCTCACTGCCAATCGCGCTGGATGAAGTGATTACTGATGGCCACAAACGTGCGCTCATCGTGACTGACCGCTTCCTGTTCAACAACGGTTATGCCGACCAGATTACTTCTGTACTGAAAGCTGCCGGCGTTGAAACTGAAGTCTTCTTTGAAGTTGAAGCTGACCCGACACTGAGCATCGTTCGTAAAGGTGCAGAACTGGCAAACTCCTTCAAGCCAGACGTGATCATCGCGCTGGGTGGCGGTTCCCCGATGGACGCCGCGAAAATCATGTGGGTTATGTACGAGCATCCGGAAACCCACTTTGAAGAACTGGCGCTGCGCTTTATGGATATCCGTAAACGTATCTACAAGTTCCCGAAAATGGGCGTGAAAGCGAAAATGATCGCCGTCACCACCACTTCCGGTACGGGTTCTGAAGTGACTCCGTTTGCGGTTGTAACCGACGATGCAACAGGTCAGAAATATCCGCTGGCAGACTATGCACTGACCCCGGATATGGCGATTGTTGACGCCAACCTGGTTATGGATATGCCGAAGTCCCTGTGTGCTTTCGGTGGTCTGGACGCAGTCACTCACGCCATGGAAGCTTATGTTTCTGTACTGGCATCTGAGTTCTCTGATGGTCAGGCTCTGCAGGCGCTGAAACTGCTCAAAGAATATCTGCCAGCGTCTTACCACGAAGGGGCTAAAAACCCGGTAGCGCGTGAACGTGTTCACAGTGCAGCTACTATCGCGGGTATCGCGTTTGCGAACGCCTTCCTGGGTGTATGTCACTCAATGGCGCACAAACTGGGCTCCCAGTTCCATATTCCGCACGGTCTGGCCAACGCCCTGCTGATTTGTAACGTTATCCGCTACAACGCGAATGACAACCCGACCAAGCAGACTGCATTCAGCCAGTACGATCGTCCACAGGCTCGTCGTCGTTATGCTGAAATCGCAGACCATCTGGGTCTGAGCGCACCGGGTGACCGTACTGCTGCGAAGATCGAGAAACTGCTGGCATGGCTGGAAACGCTGAAAGCAGAACTGGGTATTCCGAAATCTATCCGTGAGGCTGGCGTTCAGGAAGCTGACTTCCTGGCGAACGTAGATAAACTGTCTGAAGATGCATTCGATGACCAGTGCACCGGCGCTAACCCGCGTTACCCGCTGATCTCCGAGCTGAAACAGATTCTGCTGGATACCTACTATGGTCGTGATTACGTAGAAGGAGCACCAGCAGCAAAGGAAGCAGCTCCAGCTAAAGCAGAGAAAAAAGCGAAGAAATCCGCTTAATCAGTAACTCTGTACATCCTCATAAACGGTCCCTTTTGGGGCCGTTTTTTTGTTTTCGCTACACGCTATACAAAGTCAAATAACCCAACTGCATTAGTATGCTCATATATACTGTTATCTAATGCGCACTAACCGCGATAACCTGAAAATGACTCAACATCGTAGATGACGAAGCACTAAATCGTTCTGTTACGTTTTAGCGATGGTTAGGAGCAGAGAAAATGTAATGAACACATCCCCCCCATT
>NZ_AEJZ01000258.1:0-681 GCF_000208525.1 Escherichia sp. TW14182 | reverse complement strand
CCACGAATGCGCCTACATCCTGGCAAAAGGTCGTCCACATCTGCCACAAAACCCGCTACCCGACGTGCTGGGCTGGAAATATTCGGGCAACCGCCATCACCCGACGGAAAAGCCCGTTACCAGCCTGCAACCACTGATTGAGAGCTTCACACACCCGAACGCGATTGTGCTGGACCCGTTTGCAGGCAGCGGCTCAACCTGCGTGGCCGCCCTCCAGTCCGGACGCCGGTATATCGGTATCGAGCTGCTTGAGCAGTATCACCGTGCCGGGCAGCAACGCCTTGCCGCCGTGCAACGGACCATGCAGCAGGGGGCCGCGAATGATGACTGGTTTATGCCGGAGGCTGCGTAAATGAACTATGCCGGACACGAAAAACTTCGCGCCGACGTGGCGGAGGTGGCCAATGCCATGTGTGACCTTCGGGCCAGGCTGAACGATATGGAGCATCGCTGTCGCTTTGATTCCGATGTGCTTGTTGAACGCCTGGCACGCCAGACTCTGTATCGCGCCAATCGCCTGTTCATGGAGGCGTATACCGAAATTCTGGAACTGGATGCGTGCTTTAAAGATTGAGGGGAGAGAAGAGTATGTACGGAACATGCGAAATGCTCTGCCGGGAGCTGGCAGCAAAGTATCCGGGAGACACGCCACTGATGCTGGTTGTCTGGTCCCCGGAAGAG
>NZ_AEJZ01000259.1:0-8578 GCF_000208525.1 Escherichia sp. TW14182 | reverse complement strand
ACCCTCTCCCCAAAGGGGCGAGGGGACTGTCCGAGTGAATTTTTGCGTTGGTCATAATACTAACCCTCTTCTGTTTGAAGAGGGTAATGATCACTCTGCCACTTTTTTCTTCGCCGCACGCTTCGCTTTGGTTGCAGCGGCTATTTTCTGCGTTTTAGCCGATGGCTTCTTCGCTTTTTTCGCGTCTTTCTTCGCCGCTTTCGGCTTCGCTTTTTTCTCACCACGGAAGGCGCTGTCTGGCTCAAAGTTTACCTTTTTGCCGACCTGACGACGCTTACCGCCTTTTTTGCCTGCATCGCCTTTTTTGGCTTTCTCGCGCGCCGTTTTACCGACGTTGCGCGGTGCACGTTCGCTGGAGATCAGGCTAAAGTCGATTTTGCGCTCGTCCATATTAACCGCTTCGACGCGAACTTCCACGCGATCGCCCAGGCGATAAGTCTGGCCGCTGGATTCGCCCATCAGGCGTTGTCCGACTTGATCAAAGCGATAGTAGTCGTTGTCCAGCGAAGAGACGTGAACCAGACCATCGATGAATAAGTCATCCAGACGAACAAAGAAACCGAAGCCTGTGACGCTGGAAATTACACCTTTAAATACGTTACCAACCTGATCGAGCATGAAGTCACACTTCAGCCAGTCAGCCACATCGCGCGTTGCTTCGTCGGCACGACGTTCCGCCATCGAACAGTGCTGACCCAGTTGCAGCATCTCTTCCATCGAATAATGGTAGCCGCCAGTTTCAGTGGTGTTGCCCTGATGCCCCTGCTCTTTCGCCAGCAGATACTTAATGGCGCGGTGCAGCGTCAGGTCAGGATAACGACGAATCGGCGAAGTAAAGTGCGCATAGGACTGCAATGCCAGGCCGAAGTGACCACGGTTTTCCGGATCATAAATCGCCTGTTTCATTGAACGCAGCAGCATGGTTTGCAGCATTTCTGCGTCAGGACGATCGGCAACCGACTCCAGCAGTTCCGCGTAGTCGCGCGGTTCTGGCTTGTTACCGCCCGGCAGTTCCAGCCCCAGCTCTGCCAGTACAGAGCGGAAAGAGGTAATCGCCTCAGTGCTCGGCTTGTCGTGTATACGGAACAGTGCGGGTTCTTTGGCTTTCTCAACGAAACGCGCCGCCGAGATATTCGCCAGAATCATACACTCTTCAATTAATTTGTGCGCGTCGTTACGCTGAGTCTGTTCGATACGTTCAATACGGCGTTCAGCGTTGAAAATGAACTTCGCTTCTTCGCTCTCAAACGAGATCCCGCCGCGTTCTTCACGGGCTTTATCCAGCACTTTATAGAGGTTATGCAACTCTTCGAGATGCTTAACCAGCGGGGCGTACTGCTCGCGCAGATCCTGATCGCCCTGCAGAATATGCCAGACTTTGGTGTAGGTCAGACGCGCGTGAGAGCTCATCACCGCTTCGTAGAATTTGTAGCCAGTCAGGCGGCCTTTCGACGAAATCGTCATCTCGCACACCATACACAGGCGGTCTACCTGTGGGTTGAGCGAACACAGGCCGTTAGAGAGCACTTCCGGCAGCATCGGGATAACCTGCGACGGGAAGTACACCGACGTACCACGGTTACGCGCTTCTCTGTCCAGCGGCGTTGGCGGACGCACATAGTAGCTGACATCGGCAATTGCGACCCATAAACGCCAGCCGCCGCCGCGTTTTTTCTCGCAGTAAACCGCATCGTCAAAGTCGCGGGCGTCTTCGCCATCAATGGTGACCAGCGGTAAATCGCGCAGATCGACACGGCCTGCTTTTGCTTCTTCCGGCACTTCTTCTTTTAGTCCGGCAACCTGTTGCTCAACAGCCTGTGGCCAGATGTACGGGATTTCATGGGTGCGCAGAGCGATATCAACCGCCATGCCGGTGCCCATATTATCGCCAAGCACCTCGACGATTTTACCCACCGCTTTGGTACGACGAGTCGGGCGTTGGGTCAGTTCGACCACCACCACAAAGCCCATCCGCGCGCCCATGATCTGATCTGGCAGGATTAAGATATCGAAGCTCAAACGGCTGTCGTCAGGAACCACAAAGCCGACGCCCGCTTCGGTAAAGTAGCGACCAACAATCTGGCTGGTTTTTGGCACCAGTACACGGACAATACGCGCTTCACGGCGGCCTTTACGGTCAGCGCCCAGCGGCTGCGCCAGCACCTGATCGCCATGAATGCAGGTTTTCATCTGCTCGCTGGAGAGATACAAATCATCTTTACGTCCTTCAACCCGCAGAAAGCCGTAGCCATCACGGTGACCAATAACTGTACCTTTCACCAGATCGAGGCGTTCCGGCAGCGCATAGCACTGACGGCGAGTGAAGACCAGTTGACCGTCGCGCTCCATCGCGCGCAGGCGGCGACGCAGGCCTTCAAGCTGCTCTTCGCCTTCAATGTGCAGTTCTACAGCCAGCTCATCACGGCTGGCCGGTTTTTCACGTTTGGTTAAATGTTCGAGGATAAATTCCCGGCTAGGGATGGGATTCGCGTATTTTTCAGCTTCGCGTTCCTGGAAAGGATCTTGTGACATCTCGGTTCCTCCGTTGTCATCTCTGATGAAGATTTTCGTCACTCCACCAGCAATAATTTATAAAGCGGTTGATTCTCTTCAACCAAATCGGCAAGCGTGTAGTTATCCAGTTCCGTAAGAAAACTTTGCACGGCCTTAGAAAGTGCCTGTTTCAACCGACAGGCAGGTGTAATGTGGCAAAACTCACTGCTGCAATTCACCAGCGATAAGGGCTCCAGCTCGCGCACCACATCACCAATACGTATCGCACTCGCCGGTTTACCCAGGCGAATGCCGCCATTTTTTCCACGAACAGCAGTCACGTAGCCGGCACGACTAAGTTGATTGATTATTTTGACCATATGATTACGGGAGACGCCGTAGACGTCAGTCACTTCAGAAATACTGGTCATCCGCCCTTCTGGCAATGACGCCATGTAGATCAGCGCACGTAATCCGTAATCAGTGAAACTCGTTAACTGCACATCAACCTCAAAAGGGAAATCGGGAAAAAATACATTTATATTGATGATAAACCAGCCACAAGCTGTGTCGCTAATTTATTTCAGTTTGGGGAAGGAAAAAAGCGAGGATTTAACACTGTGTCGGATAGCATAATGGCTTACCCGACACAGCAATGTATCACACTGTTAGCCCGGCAGGCAAAATATCTGCCAGGCGTACCAGGATTACGCGTCGAACGGGTCGCGCAGAATCATGGTTTCAGTACGATCCGGACCGGTAGAGATGATATCGATCGGCACACCGGTCAGCTCTTCAATGCGCTTGATGTAGTTCAGCGCCGCCTGCGGCAGGCCACTACGATCTTTCACGCCAAAGGTGGATTCAGACCAGCCCGGCATGGTTTCGTAAATCGGCTCTACACCTTTCCAGTCATCAGCTGCCAGCGGAGTGGTGGTCACTTCGCGACCATCCGGCATACGGTAAGCCACGCAGAGTTTCACCTCTTTCAGGCCATCCAGAACGTCCAGTTTAGTCAGGCAGAAGCCAGACAGGGAGTTCAGCTGTACCGCACGACGAACGGCAACGGTGTCCAGCCAGCCGGTACGACGACGACGACCCGTAGTTGCGCCGAATTCGTTACCCTGCTTGCAGAGGAACTCGCCAGTTTCATCAAACAGTTCGGTCGGGAACGGACCTGCACCTACACGAGTGGAGTAAGCTTTGAGGATACCCAGAACGTAATCAACATAACGCGGGCCCAGGCCGGAACCGGTCGCCACGCCACCAGCAGTGGTGTTGGAAGAAGTTACGTACGGATAAGTACCGTGGTCGATATCCAGCAGCGTACCCTGCGCACCTTCGAACATGACGAAATCGCCACGCTGACGCGCCTGGTCGAGCAGGTCAGAAACGTCAACCACCATAGAAGTCAGGATGTCGGCAACAGCCATCGTATCATCCAGAACTTTCTGGTAATCAACCGCTTCAACTTTGTAGTAGTTAACCAACTGGAAGTTGTGATATTCCATCACTTCTTTCAGTTTTTCAGCGAAGGTTTCTTTGTCGAAAAGGTCGCCAACACGCAGACCGCGACGTGCTACTTTATCTTCATAAGCAGGCCCGATACCACGACCGGTGGTGCCGATCGCTTTCGCGCCACGCGCTTTCTCACGTGCGTTATCCAGCGCAACGTGATAATCAAGGATCAGCGGACATGCTTCAGACAGCAGCAGACGCTCACGAACGGGGATGCCACGGTCTTCCAGTTCTTTCATCTCTTTCATCAGCGCGGCCGGAGACAGCACAACACCGTTACCGATGATGCTGGTTACATTCTCGCGGAGAATACCTGATGGAATAAGATGGAGAACGGTTTTTTCACCGTTGATTACGAGAGTATGGCCTGCGTTGTGACCGCCCTGGTAGCGTACAACATATTTAGCCCGTTCAGTCAGAAGATCGACGATCTTACCTTTACCTTCGTCACCCCATTGGGTGCCCAGTACGACGACGTTGTTACCCATTTTTCAAAATCACCGTTTGCTTAAAAATGGATTCTACCATCGCTTTTTCAGAGTTACAGCACTTTTTGCATCCAAAAATGACCTTAATCAGTCTATTTTTTGTTCAGCCAATCGTTTTCCTCAACATGTAGTAGACCACAACGCCCGCAACCACAAGTCCACCTCCAAAACGACGTAAAATATTATCGGGTAAATTGGTCATCGCAGAGATCATCTTCTTCCACGCCTGCGGGTAAAGCATCGGTCCTAAACCTTCCAGTACCAAAACCAGAGCAAGCGCCAGCCAGATTGTCGAATTCATTCATTGTCCTTATAGAAAAAGAAAACCACCGACATCCCTGAGGATGCGGTGGCTTTATTGACCTGTACCGCAGTCGTTATCTTAACGCGTTGCGGAAGTCGGCGTCTTCATGTAGCGGAAGAAATCGCTGTCCGGGCTCATGACCATCACGTCCTGATTGCCAGAGAAGCTGTTCTCATAAGCACGCAGGCTACGGATGAATGCATAGAAGTCCGGATCTTTGCTGAATGCATCAGCAAACAGTTTGGCAGCTTCTGCGTCACCTTCACCGCGCATGATGCGACCCTGACGCTCTGCTTCTGCCAGCGTTCTGGTCACTTCATAGTCGGCAGTTGCGCGCAATTTTTCCGCTTCTTCCTGACCTTGTGAACGATGGCGACGCGCTACCGCTTCACGCTCGGCGCGCATACGGTTGTAGATCGCCTCAGACACTTCGGTCGGCAGGTTGATCTGCTTAATACGCACATCGACAACTTCAATACCCAGCGCCGCCATACTGTTCGGGTTGATGACCGGAACTTTGCCCTTCGTCTCAGCCGTTACACGCTCTGCCGCTTCGGCAATGGCGTTATCCGCTGCTGGGGTAGTAACTTCATCTTCTGTACCCGCAGAACCGGAGTTCAGCGCGTCACGCACTTCCAGAGTCAGACGACCACGGGAGTCGGTGACGATGTCTTTCACGTCCAGGCGACCAATTTCAGAACGCAGACGGTCAGAGAACTTACGTTTCAATAGCACTTCCGCTTGCGAAATGTCGCCACCACCCGTTGCCAGGTAGTAACGGCTGAAATCGCTGATGCGCCATTTGATGTAAGAGTCGACGATCAGGTCTTTCTTCTCTTTGGTCACAAAGCGGTCGGCCTGGTTGTCCATGGTCTGAATACGCGCATCGAGCATTTTCACCGTTTCAATGAACGGTATCTTGAAATGCAGACCCGGCTCATAAACCAGAGGTTTGTTGTCATCGTCACGCAGTACCTTACCAAAACGCAGCGTAATACCGCGCTCACCTTCTTTGACGACAAAGACAGACATGTAAAGCACTACCAGCACGATGATGATAATCGCGATAACTGACTTACGCATCGTTATTCCCCCTGACGCTGGTAGTCGTTACGCTGCGCGTTGGCGCGGCGTTGGTCCATAATATCGCCCTGACTAGTGGACGACGTGTTGCTTGCCCCACTGGTCGTGGAGGAAGAGGCTGGCGGCAGACGCAACAGATTGCTGGCGCCGTTGTCGCTCTTCGCCGCAGGCGCGTTACCCCCTTTCAGCATCTGGTCTAACGGCAGAACCATCAGGTTGCCACCTTTGTCGTTAACCAGCACTTTGCGGGTATTGCCCAACACTTTTTCCATCGTCTCGATATACAGACGCTCGCGAGTAATTTCTGGCGCGGCTTTATATTCCGGCAGAAGTTTAGCAAAGCGCGCGACTTCACCCTGGGCTTCCAGGATAGTCTGAGCCTTGTACGCACGCGCCTCTTCGAGGATACGTTGCGCCTGACCGTTCGCACGCGGCTGAACTTCGTTGGTATACGCTTCTGCTTCACGAATGTATTGCTGTTCGTTTTCACGTGCGGCAATCGCATCGTCAAACGCTGCTTTTACTTCTTCCGGCGGACGAGCAGCCTGGAAGTTGACGTCCAGCAGCGTGATACCCATGTCATACGGGCGGATAGTCTCTTCCAGTTCGCGCTGAGTATCGCTACGAATCACGGTACGACCTTCCGTCAGAATGCGGTCCATGGTGTATTTACCGATAACCCCACGCAGGGCGCTGTCGGTAGCCTGGCGCAGACTGTCATCCGGGCTGGTTACGCTATACAGGTATTTTTCCGGATTGGTGACGCGGTACTGCACGTTCATCTCAACGCGCACCACGTTTTCGTCAGACGTCAGCATCACGCCGGAAGCAGCCAGTTCACGCACGGCTTCCACGTTCACCGGTTTAACTTCGTCGATAAACGTCGGTTTCCAGTTCAGACCAGGTTCAACCAGATGGCTGAATTTACCAAAGCGTGTTACCACGCCGCGTTCGGCTTCTTTAATGGTGTAGAAACCACTGGCCGCCCAGATAATGACAATCGCTGCCGCTGCGATGGTAACGACACGACCGCCAAGCTGCGGGCGCGGGCCTTGCGATGAACTGCCACCGCCAGATCCAGTGCCTTTACCGCCGCCCAGACCACCGAGCTTTTTGCTCAGTTTACGGAAGATATCATCTAAATCAGGTGGCCCTTGATCGCGACCGCCTTTGTTTCCATTTCCCTCAGAGTTGCCGCCAGGTTTGCTGCTTCCCCACGGGTCGCGGTCTTGTCCGTTATTACCGGGCTGATTCCACGCCATGTTTGTGCTCCATATTTGTTATGCGGTGATCCCTGTTGTCTTTCGACGCCAGAGGATATGACTCCACGCTTCAGACGCTTTGCCGGTTAGATCAGGTAATCGATCAACGCCGGTTCTTGTTTACAGAGGCGACGCCAGTCAACAATCGGCATACGAACTTGCAGACTTACGCTGCCGTCCTCCTCCATCCACTCTTTTTCTATTGCCTGAAGCTGATAAAAACGACTTCTCAGACGCCCTTCCTGCGGCGGCAGACGCAATGTATGCTGCGCCACCTCACCGGAAAGCCGCTCCGTCAAAGCCTGAAAAAGCTGTGGTATCCCCGCTCCGGTCTGCGCAGAAAGCCAGACACGGATCGGTTTGTTCTCTTCGTCCCGATCAATACGCGGTTCGAAATCTTCCAGCATATCGATCTTGTTCATCACCAGCAGGGTTGGGATCTCGTGAGCATCAATCTCTTCAAGAACCGTATTCACCGCTTCGATGTTTTCTTGTACACGCACATCTGCCGCATCAATGACGTGCAGCAGCAATGTGGCTTGCCGCGTCTCTTGTAACGTGGCTTTAAACGCCGCCACCAGATCGTGCGGCAAGTGGCGAATAAACCCTACGGTATCTGCCAGCACGGTTTCACCGACATCCGCGACATCAATACGCCGCAACGTCGGGTCGAGGGTGGCAAACAACTGGTCTGCCGCGTAGACCCGCGCTTCGGTGATGCGATTGAAAAGGGTAGATTTACCGGCGTTGGTATATCCCACCAGCGAAACAGTAGGAACGTCGGCTTTGATACGCGATTGCCGCCCCTGCTCACGCTGCTTTTCAACTCTTTCCAGGCGCGACTGTATCTGCACGATGCGATTACGCAACAAACGACGGTCGGTTTCGAGCTGGGTTTCACCCGGACCACGCAAACCGATCCCGCCTTTCTGTCTTTCAAGGTGGGTCCAGCCACGCACCAGGCGCGTAGCCAGATGGCGCAGCTGCGCCAGCTCAACCTGCAACTTACCCTCATGGGTACGCGCACGTTGGGCGAAAATATCTAAAATAAGGCCGGTGCGATCGATGACACGACACTCGCACAAACGCTCCAGGTTACGCTCTTGCGCTGGGCTCAGGGCATGGTCAAAAAGAACGACCGAAGCACCCGTCGCTTTGACAGCTTCCGCAATTTCAACTGCTTTACCTTCACCTACAAAATACTTTGGGTGCGGCGCTTTACGGCTACCGGTAATCACCTGCAATGCTTCGACACCGGCGGAAGAAACCAGAGATTCAAACTCCTGGAGGTCTTCCATATCTTTGTCTTGCGTAAAATAGATGTGTACCAGCACCGCCTGCTCACCAGCATCATAACGGTCAAACAAGCGTAAAACCCTCTAAATAGATCAGCGGGGAACGCAGGATCGCTGGCTCCCCGTGTAAAAAAA
>NZ_AEJZ01000260.1:0-10138 GCF_000208525.1 Escherichia sp. TW14182 | reverse complement strand
CTTATCGATACCGCTGGGCGCTATGCCCGCCACGATGATGGCGGCGAAACGAACGCGACACAGCGTAACGCCGGAGAGTGGCAAGGATTTTTGGGGTTGCTGCGAAAACACCGCCCCAACGCGCCGTTGAACGGCGTGCTTCTGACGCTGAACGTGGCAGATCTAACCGCGCAGTCATCGGCAGAACGCCTGGCTACTTGTGCAGCCCTGCGTGCACGGCTGGCAGAACTGAGAGAGACGCTAGGGATCCGTTTTCCTGTGTATCTTATTGTCACAAAAATGGATCTGTTGCCGGGCTTTACGGAGTATTTTCGTGGTCTTACCAGTCACCTTCGTACCCAGGTATGGGGCTTTACTTTGCCTTACAGCCGGAAACGTAATTCCGCAGATCTGCAGTCGCGACATGCGCTCTGTGGGCAGGAACTGGCAAATCTGACGCTGCGGCTGGATCAGGGGTTGGATACCCGGTTGCAGGAAGAGTACGACCTTAAAAGCCGCCAGCGGCTGTATCGCTTCCCGCGTGAATTTGCCGCGCTGGGCGCGCCATTGCTGGAAGCCATTGAACAGATCTTCCTCGATTCAAAATTCGATGCCACCCAGCTTAACAACACCTTGCGCGGCGTATTTTTCACCAGCGCGGCACAGGCGCAGGCGGACGCCGTGGCAGACCATACGGGCATCTGGCCGCGTTTTGTCCGGGCAATAAAAGGGAAGGCGGATTCACCGTCTCATACCCTGCCGGACGGCAACCGCAGCTATTTTCTCCACGATCTACTGAAACAGTTAATCTTCCGCGAAGCGCACCTGGTGGAGCCGAATCTCCAGTGGGCATGGCGTTACCGGCTACTGCGTACCGGCGGGCATCTGCTGGTACTGGCGCTGGCTTTCTGGTTATGGCAGGGAATGCAGGGCAGCCAGCAGGGTAACAACGGGTATCTGAATGAAATCGCCACCCGGACGGCTAAACTGGATACTGATGTCAAAGCCTATACCGGAAAACCTGCGATGCCCCCGGTTCCCGCATTACTGAACCAGGCGCGGGCGCTCTCTGCCTGGCCGGGGCTGGATCCGGACTCACCGCCGCTGGCCTGGCGTTACGGGCTGTACAGCGTTCCGCCGGTGATGGAGAGTGTGGCCTCTCTGTACGACCGCCTGCTGGACCAGCTGCTGTTGCCGCCGCTGGTGAAACGCATGGAATATGTGCTTTCGGATGCGATAGCACGTCAGAACAGCAAAGCCGCCTATGACACCCTGCATGTTTATCTGCTGCTGAACCTCGATAAAGACCACGAGGACAAATACAACGCGGCGGAAATTCACTCATGGGTACTGAATGACCTGGACAACCGCGACAGCGTGGCGGAGTTTGGTGGTCGTGCAGCCGTGCTGGAACATATCGACGCTCTGTTTGACGGTAGCCGCGTAGTGCATTCGCCCTACGAAAAAGATGAGGGGTTGATCCGCCAGGCGCGAACTTTCCTCGATGGACACACCAGCACTGAGCGTATCTATGCCCGTGCACTGGCTTCTATGGAGAGTGAAGCACCGCAGGAGTTTTCGCTGGTGCGCGCTGTAGGGGCAGATGCTGGAACCGTCTTTGTTCGCACGGATGGCGCGCCGCTGGATCGGGGCGTACCGGGCATCTTCACCCGCGAAGGCTACCGGGACTTATTCGACAAACGACTGCCTGAATTTGTTGCCGCAGCGTCAGCGAATGATGCCTGGGTGATGGGGCGGGAAAATGCGCAAAAAAAAACGACTGAGAGTGTAATGAGTCAGCTACCGGGACAGGAACTCCCGGTTACCCGTGAAGTCCGTCGCCTGTACCTGACTGAATATGCCCGCCGGTGGCAGGATTTTCTGGTCAGTATTCACAGCATCAACAGCGCCGGGGAGGACGGTGGTCCGGGGCTGGCCTATGATCTTCAGGTGCTCCGTACCCTGGCCTCGCCAGATTCACCGTTGATGCGGCTGAGTAAAGCCGTGGTGGAGCAGACCACCCTGGTACCGCCGCTGGATGCACAGGCCAGACAAAAGCAGATGGCCCAGCGAGCGCAGGATCGGCTTTCCGGTAATGCGGGAAAAGTGGTACAGACGGCGAAGCTGTTCCAGGACATCCATCCAGAAGAACGTCTGGAGAAAACGCTGGTGGATGATCGTTTTGCCGCATTGCGGGAAGTTGTTTCCGGGCGTATGGACAGCGGACAAGGGGGCGGTGCACCACAGCTTAATTCGCTGCTGACGATGCTCAATGAATATTACACCCAGCTCACCATTGCAGACAGTGCACTGGCGGCCAGCACATTACCGGGCCGCATTTCGGCGGCGGATAAACTTCAACTGGAGGCAGCAAAACTACCCGCGCCGCTGAAAAATATTCTGCTGGATTTAACACTGCAGGGGACACGCAAAATCAATGCCGGAACGGGTGAAGTGCTGAATGCGCAAATGGAGGCGGTGATCGGTGATGAGTGCCGTGACGCCATTGACGGGCGCTATCCCTTTACCGACAGCCCGCAGGAGGTCAGCGCGGACGATTTTAACCGTATCTTTGCCAGCGGCGGGGTGCTGGATGCCTTCTGGACGAAACAACTGGCCCCGCTGGCGGACATTGCCAGCAATCCGTGGCGTTACAAACCGACCGAAGGCAACATGACGCTGCACGGGCCAGATCTGGTGCCGTTTCAGGAGGCAGAACAAATCCGCCGCGTCTTTTTTAACGGGGAAGGCGGGAAAAAGTTTTCCTGGGCGATGCAGGTCCGCGTCGTGGATATGGATCCGGCCATCACCGAGCTGGTGATTGACATTGATGGGCAGGTGCTGCGTTACGCTCACGGCCCGGTCAGGCCGCTAAAAGTGAACTGGCCGGGGCCGCGTAATGGCTCAATGGCGGAAATCACCGCCAGCCCGCGCATCCGCCAGGACACCTCGACGCTGCTGACGAACGGGCCGTGGGCGCTGTTTCACCTGCTGGACGCGGGTAACGCGCAGGATACAGCGGTACGGGGAACGCAGCAGGTGGAGTACAGTTTTGATGGGCGACGGGTAGTGCTGGAAATCACCGCCGGGAGAGACTTTGACCCGGTGAACCGGGGACTACTGCAACGTTTCGCCTGCCCGGAGAGGGCGCTCTAATGCGCCGTGCTACGGCAGTATCGACCCCGTCGATGTTCGGTAGGTTGCCGGACCAGCGTGATTATGTGCGCTGGCGGGTGAGCGCGAACGAAGGACAGGTGTGGCAGGCGTGGCTGAACCAGCAGACGTGGCTTGGGCAGGGGCGGCATATTGTACTGCCGGAAGGAACGGATGCCGTGACGACGGGAGAGAATGACGGTTGGATGCACTTATCACCGCGTGAAAAGTCGGTGCTGCCGGAGCACCATCCGCTGCCGTGGAGCTTCGTCCTGTCGCCGGGGTTTTTACCCATTGGCGGGCGTGATGAATGGCTGACAGGGGTACTGACCGCCTCGCGAGACAGCACGGGCAGGCCGTGGCCGCTGGTGATTTACCAGCGTGCCGGACGGGAATGGCTGGAAGAGAGTCTGGATGAAACGCAAGGCTGGCTGTACTGGCTGGCAAGACTGGCGGCAGTACATGTCTCACCACAGACAGAACGCTGCGGGCGGCTGGCGGAGCAGGCAGACCAGCTGTGGGCGATGTGGCGACCGGGGCCGCGCTGGGCGCAGTGGTTGCGTGGTTTGCGGCGTGTACCGCAGCGCAGCCGGGAACTCACCGGCCTGCCGGACGCACCGGTAGTGGAACTGCCCGGCGTGCGGCACCTGCCGTGGCCGGGCTGGCCGGACAAAATGCTGACGCAGGCACAACAAGGGCAGGGCTGGTTCTGGCAGCAGAACAGCGAGGGGCGGTATGTGGATGCGCTGCGGCTGGAGAAAAAATCATGTGCCACGAATGCTGAGAATAGCTATACAAAAATATGACGATAAACGTGTAGATGGGAAACAAATATACCCATGAAATTCAAGTTGATTGCTATCTTCAGACTATCCCTGGTCCCGTCTGCGTTGGTGGATAAGCAAGCATCTTCAGGTTTATTGGATATATAGAAATATACGGAGGTGAACATGGGTAACTCTCATGATGAGGCTATTCAGCAGGCATATGATGCTTATGACGACTTAATGCTGGATAAACGATATATCAGGGACAATGATGCCTGGGGCGATTTAAGAATTGACCGTGAAAATGGTGCAATCTCATTATTGCTGAGATGGAAATATAATTGGATAAAAAGATGGGATGCAAAAACTGATTGGACAGATATGGAGAAAAATGCCTTTCATGGGAAGGTTATTTTTGTCATTAATCAAACATGGAATAATAAGGTTTTTTTATCCGTTTCTGGGAAGTCTGAGTTTGTTAGTAAGTTTAATGGTAAGGACTTACCCTTCACAATAGAAATAATTCAGACTGATCGTCATGGGTATTGGGATGTAGTGGTGTTTAAAATTGATAATGATGATCCAAATAGCTTTCGTCAGAGTAACATTGTCTGGAATAGTCGATACGTTGAATTTGACTCTAAAGATATAGTTGCAGCAGCTAAATGTCTTGGCTCATCAAAAGTTTGCCATGAGCAAATAGGGCTGTCTCACGAGCTTGGGCATATTATTGGATATCTTACTGATGAATACTATAGTGACGATGCAGATAAAGCAACTACACCATTCTCCGGCGACGCCAGTGCGTTAATGAATATTGGTATGGAACTGCGCTCTCGTTATATGGAAAATGTCATTGAGCGGTTAAATAGAATGGTTCCGGGTTCTGAATTTTTTGTGAAAAGCGTAAAAAAATGAAGCTAATATACGCTGTGATTATTTTTTTGATAGTGGGTGGGGCGAAAAATAGCATGTCTGATATCCCTGAACATGCTTATCTGAATGCGAGTGGTGTGTATAATGGAGTTGAAGAGAATGTTTTATTAAATAACTATGGTAAGCCAGAGCATGAATTTATAAAGCCTCGTTATAAACTTGTCGGCGAGTATTATATCGAAATTGAAAATACCTATCGCTCAACAAATCCTGAATTCAAAAATATCCCCATCAAAGAAATGTTTTGGCATTTGCGGCAGGATTTAAATCTTACATGTTTTTTTCATTATAAAGATGGACAGTGGCGGGTTATTTCTTATTTTTTCTGGTCGCCGGGCGCTAAATTCTAATCCGATATTAAAGGAATAAATATCATGAGTTTTGTATCTGCGGGTAATAAATCTGGCAGTAACGGTGGGCCAGCTATCTCCACGCCACCGATAGCCGGAGGAAGTAGTGCTATAAGCGCAAGTTCAGCCGCAACCGATGTAGCTGATGCAGCCGAACAGATGGCAGAACAGGCAGTTGCAGATCTATTTGGTGCGCTTCCAGAACCGTCAGGACTGGTTAAAGCTGCAGTAGCTGCTGCGCAGGCCGCCGCCGCCGCGTCAGGGATCTCGGATATGGCTGGTGCAGCTCAGGATGCGGCGGCATCGCTTGCTGCCGCTGATCCGGGGGCGCATAACGTCACAGTAAGTGGTAGTGCGGTGCCGGCGCAGATTCTGCTGTTTGCAGGTATGAATGGTTCGGAAGGGCTTGGGAATCTGTTTTCCTATACAGTACAGCTTAAAACGCCTGACACCCTGAACCTCGGATATGTCTCCCCTGCTGCCAATCTGCCGCTCAAACCGATGGTGGGCAAAGACCTGTGCGTCAATATTGAACTGGATGGCGGCGGCAAACGGCATATCAGCGGGCTGGTGACGGCTGCGAGGGTAGTCGGTCACGAGGGGCGCTCGGTCACGTATGAATTGCGCATTGAACCGTGGCTGAAGCTGCTGACCCACACCAGCGACTACAAAGCTTTCCAGAACAAAACCGTGGTGGAGATTCTGGATGAAGTCCTGGCTGAATATTCTTTTCCGGTGGAAAAACGGCTGGTGGAAAATTATCCCCCCCGCGCCTGGCAGGTGCAGTATGGTGAAACCGATTTTGATTTCATCCAGCGCCTGATGCAGGAATGGGGTATCTACTGGTGGTTTGAGCACAGCGAGAACAGCCACACGCTGGTACTGGCTGATGCCATCAATGGTCATAAAACGTGCCCGGACTCGCCGCTGGTAGAGTGGCACCAGGAAGGACTGAAGCTCGATAAGGAATTTATCCACACCATTACAGCCAGTGAGAGGCTGCGTACTGGAAAGTGGGTGCTGGACGATTTTGATTTTATGAAGCCGCGTTCACTGCTGAAAAGTACCGTGGCTAATCCGCGTGATACCGGTCATGCTGAATATGAGCATTACGAATGGCCTGGTGATTACTTCACTATGGGGGAAGGCGAGATGCTGACGCGCATTCGTATGGAAGCGCAGCGCAGCCCTGGCAGCCGGGTTGGAGGGGCGGGGAATATCCGCACCCTCATGACTGGTTACACCTTTACGTTGATGAATCATCCGACGGCGGAGGTCAACCAGGAATATCTGCTGGTGCAGACCACACTGTTTTTACGGGACAATGCGCAGTACAGCGGCCAGGACCAGCATTTTACCTATGTCACCACGTTCGAACTGCACCCCACCAGTGAAGTCTACCGCCCACAGCGAACCCTGAGCAAACCCCATACCAAAGGCCCGCAGAGCGCCATCGTCACCGGTCCGGCGGGGCAGGAGATCTGGACGGATAAATATGGCCGGGTGAAGGTGCAGTTTGGCTGGGATCGTTATGGTAACAATGACGAAAACAGCTCCTGCTGGGTCCGTGTTAGCTATCCGTGGGCGGGAAAAGGATTCGGCATGATCCAGATCCCGCGTATTGGCCAGGAAGTGCTGGTGGATTTCAAAAATGGTGACCCGGATTTACCCATCATCGTGGGGCGTACCTATAACCAGGACACGATGCCGCCGTGGGGATTGCCTGGCATGGCGTCGCAGAGCGGGATATTCAGCCATTCGTTACAGGGGGGGCCGACCAACGGAAACATGCTGCGCTTTGATGACAAAACGGGGGCGGAAGAGGTGAAGTTCCATGCGGAAAAAGACCTCAATACCACAGTAAAAAACAATGAAACCCACACGGTCATGGTCGATCGCACAAAAACCATTGTCAAAAATGAAACCATCAGCGTGGGAGAAGACCGTAATGCCACCATCACAAACAATGATGGGCTTTCCGTCAAACTAGCTCAAACCATCAATGTCGGGACGACATATCGTCTGGACGTTGGCGAGCAATTTACCCTTCGCTGCGGCAATGCAGCGCTTGTATTACACAAGGATGGCTCGATTGAGTTTTGCGGAAAACAACTTTTACTGCACACCAGCGATGTGATGCAACTCATTGGCAGTGGTATTGATATGAATCCGGATGGCGGAAAAGCCATTACTGCGAATGATATTGCCCCAGTACCCACTCCGGATGCTTCTGAATAAAAAATAATAAAAGGATTTTATCTATGACCAGCCTTTACCGTATTCAGGAGGGCAGCTTTGCCCTGCCTGAAACTTTTCTTGATCGCACCGTCAATATCTTCGTCCCGTCGGGCAATGAGAGGGCAACTCCCAGTCTGAATATTTCCCGCGACACGCTCAGGCCCGAGGAAAACCTGACCACCTACATTGACCGCCAGATAGCCTTGATGAAAAAAAACCTGGGTCAGCACCGGGTACTTTCGCGGGGAACGGCAGTGGCGGGAACTGGCGAAGCTGCCATGGCAGGTGAACAAATTCTCGCAACTCACCGTTCTGGAAAAACAGAAGTGTATCAGCGTCAGGCCGGGTTTATCACCGGGCCAGGAAAGGTTCTGGTGTTAACCCTGACCTGTCAACGTCCTTTTGATGAGCATACTGACCAGCTATGGACTGCCTGGTTGACCAGTTTTCAGCCCGCTAAGGGTTAAAATAACATGGAGGTTTTGTCATGTATGAAGCCGCACGGGTGGATGACCCCATCTACCACACCAGCGCCCTTGCCGGGTTTTTAATTGGGGCGATCATTGGCATTGCCATTATTGCCGTTGCCGCCTTTGCTTTTTTTACATGTGGCTTTTTAGCCGGGCTGGTGCTGAGTTTTCTGGCTGACCAGATAGCGTCCGGGGTGCTACAACTGGGAGAAGCCATCGGGCGCTCGATACATTCCACTGCGGGAAAAATTCTGACCGGCTCTCCCAATGTCAGCACCAACAGCCGACCTGCTGCTCGGGCCGTACTGAGTACGGTGATATGCGAAGACCATTCCCCGGAAATCCGCATTGCTCAGGGATCCGGCAACATCTACATCAACAGCCAGCCCGCCGCCCGTAAGGAGGACCACACTGAATGTGATGCAGTGATTGAGGACGGCTCTCCCAATGTCTTCCTCGGCGGCGGTACGCAGACGGTGCTGGAAATCAGCCCGGAAATCCCTGACTGGTTGCGTCAGGTGGTGGATGTACTGTTTGTGGTCGCCGGAATGCTTGGCGGGCTGGCTGGCGCCTGGCGTCAGGCGGCAAAGCTGGGCTCGAAATTTGGCACAAAATGCGCGGCCAAATTTATTGGTGGCGAAATTACCGGGATGGCCGTTTCCGAGGTCGCTATGGGGTTGTTCAGCAACCCGGTGGATGTCACGACCGGGCAAAAAATCCTGTTGCCGGAGACAGATTTCACCCTGCCGGGCCGTCTGCCTGTCACCTGCTCACGCTTTTATGCCAGCCACCTGGAAACAGAGGGAGTTCTGGGTAGAGGATGGCGACTGAACTGGGAGATAAATCTGCGCGAAGATGAGGCATATATCACCTTCATCGGAGTACAGGGCCGGGAGCTGAGTTATCCGAAAGAAATGCTGACGCCGGGCCATCAGATATTCGACCCCGAAGAGCAGTTTTACCTTAGCCGCCTGCATGACGGGCGCTATGTGCTGCATTACACCGACCGCAGCTATTACGTGTTTGATGAATTTGATGACCATGGCGTCGCGCCGTTACTTTTTATGGAGACGCCGCACCGGCAGCGAATTGCTTTCGGGCGTGAGAACGGCAGGCTGGTGCGGGTGGCTTCCAGCAGCGGGCACCATTTGCTGTTGCACCGCACGTTGACGCCGGCAGGAGAACGACTTTCGCATATTGAGCTGGTGAAGGGCGGGCGTCCCGGTAACCTGGTGGAATATCGTTACGATGATAACGGGCAACTGACCGGTGTGGTGAACCGGGCCGGTGTGACGGTGCGCCAGTTTGCCTATCAAAATGGCCTGATGACAGAGCACCGCAACGCGACGGGCTTCACCTGTACCTACCGCTGGGAAGAAGTTGAGGGTTTTCCCCGTGTGGTGGAGCACTCGACCAGCGACGGCGAGGATTACAGGTTCCACTATGATTTTGCTGGCGGGCAGACGGTGGTAACCGGCAGGTCAGAGCAGAAGTGGCAGTGGTGGTTTGATGAACAGACGTATGTGACCGCGCATCGGACGCCGGGCGGCGGGATGTACCGCTTCACCTACAACGAAAACCATTTCCCGGTGGCGGTGGAACTCCCCGGCGAACGCAGGGTAACGCTGGAATACGACACCCTGAGCCGGGTGGTGAAAGAGACGGACGCGGCAGGGCGGATGACACAGACGCAGTGGAACGGCAGTTTTGCTGAAATCACGCGCCGGGCACTGGATGACGATCACGTATGGAAGGCGGGTTACAACGAACACGGCCAGGTGATACGGGAGACAGACCCGGAAGGGCGCGTCACGCGGTACGGGTATGATGAACAGGGGCTGGCGGTCAGCCGCACGGATGCGCGGGGCGGCGAGGTTGCGCTGGTGCTCGATGCGCGCGGTCAACTGACGCGTTACACCGACTGTTCAGGGCGCACCACGGATTATGAATACGATGAAGACGGCAACCTGACGGCGGTGACGGATGCACAGGGAAAAACGGTACGCATCAGCTACAACCGTCTGGGGCTGCCGGAGACGGTCAGCCACCCCGGTAAACAGCAGGACCGTTACACGTGGAATGCGCTGGGATTACTGAGCAGCCACCGTCGCATCACGGGCAGCGTACAGTCCTGGCAGTATACGCCGCGCGGCCTGCCGGCAGTTCACACGGATGAAGAGAAACGGGCGACGCGCTGGCAGTACACACCGGAAGGTCTGGTCGCCAGCCTGAGCAACGGCAACGG
>NZ_AEJZ01000261.1:0-21775 GCF_000208525.1 Escherichia sp. TW14182 | reverse complement strand
ACTATCAGTAAGTTGGAGTCACTACCCGCAATGAGTGAGAGTGACATGGTGTATCTGCGCGGTAGTTTATCGGCAAAATAAATAGACAGAAAAAAGCCCACTGTGGTGACAAATGAGTTTACCGACATAGCATTACCAATTTGACCATTAGTCAAATGGAAATATTCCTGCATCGGGATATAAAACGCATCTTTCAGCGACGGTAATTTATAAATTGTACCGCCACACAGTGTTAATAGACTAAATAACGCCCATTTCTTTTTCGTGAGCATAACATCCCCTAAGCGATTTTTAAAATCACTGTTTTAAAGGCAATAAGATACCGACCATTCATATGGAATGGTTTTATTAACTGCGTATGAGTTAAAACTTATTAGTGGTTCAGAAGATGGTTTGCCTCTTGTTTGATTTGTTGTAGTACGTTACGCACATGATTTATCTGATTAATTGCATCTTCTTTTTCTTTACGTAACCGCGCATCCAGTAAATGATTTTCTGGTAGGGGTGTTTCACTCATCTGGCGATAAGGGATCCACGGATTATCATCTTCGTCTTCAAAGCGGAACGCCGGCGCATAATAATCAACCTCTTCTTCCAGGCCATATGCCGTCACCTGCGGCTCATCATCACCCAGGCAGATAAGGTGCGTTAATAACGCTTTGAAGGGCATATCCCCCTGACCTGAAATACAGGCTTTATGACCCAGGCCACCCTGTTCTTTAACGATCAAGGCATCTTTGATATGGACCTGGGTAATATGCGGTGCCATCGTTTTTAAAGCGTCGATGGGATGCTCATTTGCATTGATCATGTTCGCAAAATCAAACAGTAAGGAAAGAGACTCCATCTCACTTTCTTTGACCAGCGACACCAGCTCATGACTTTTTAAATCTTCATGCTGCTCGATCGTAAAAGTCAGGCCGCTGTCCTGATACGTTTCCCGTACATAGGCAATGTCGTTAGCGATAATCGATAATACGTCGCGCAAATTACCTTCATAACGCGGATAAAAACGTACGGAGGATGCCCCAGTTTTCAACGCGATGGCGACGGCTTCGTCAATAGATTTTTTATCTGAGGCACTGGTTTCAATATGAATATCAAGGTTCAGACGGCGGGCTTTATCCCCAAAGGCAGAGAGTTCTTTATCGTCCATATTACCAAGAGAAAAACGCTCGCCATCCAGAACATGGATTTTGACGCCACGTAGATTATTTTCACTTGCGATATCAAGTAAATCAGCAGGCAACACTCTTTCCAGCCGCATATTTAAATGAAAGGCATAAGCATGTAAATAAAGAGGAAGAGTGTCGACACGTTGTAGAATCTTTCTTGCGTTATTTATTGTCACCATAAAACACCTACAGATTAATGATGAGGTCTACGGCCTCAAATCGCCAATATTCAATATCTATCTGGACAATATTGCCTTGCTGGTCGGCGCGATGCTTTTCAATTAAGATCGCAGGCATACCCGCAGAACCGCCAAGATACTTGCTGATATCGCCCGGCATTCTGACGGGTTTGAAAATCAATTTTTTTACTACCGTCTCTTTTTGGTAGCACTTTTCCCAGACTGCAGAAAATGAGTGGTTTTCAAGTTGTTCAATAAAACCCGGAGCAACTTCAGGATTAATATATGTTTCGTGATAGAAAACTTTATGTCCTTCCAGCGCCCCCCAGCCGGTGATGCGATAGAGTTCAGTTGATGGCGTCACTGCAATCAGTGGCGCGAGCGTCTCGGGAATATCGCTGGTACGGTTTTTCTCGGTAAACCCCCAGGAAGGCTCTCGCCCTTGCTCAATTGCGGCCCGCTGAAAGCTCGCCGACAGCTCCGGACTGTAATTAAATCGCGGCTGGGTCACGAACCACCCCTTACGATCTTTACGGAAGATTTTGGATTCTGCCTCGAGGTTCAACAACGCCTGGCGCAGCGTCATACGTTTAATGCCCAGCAGTTCTCCCAGCTCTCTTTCTGAAGGGAGTTTTCCACCCGGTGTGGTGATGCCATCTTTCAACCACCGATCCAGTTTCTCTTTTGCATTTTCTACGGTGGATTGATTCTCCGCCATTGTTTAATCCTTTTGGTTTAAACCAGATGAAGCATCTTACGCTTACGCCAAAAAAGAAAGCAATTAACGGCGTATGACTTTGCAGATAATTGTGACAAAGCTCTCTATTGACGTAATCACAGACTTATAAGGGAGATACTCGCATTGGTGTGCGCTCACGACAGGTAAAAAAAAACCTGCCATCTCTGGCAGGTTTTTCACGACTAAAAAGAAAAATTAATCTTCTTTCGGGCCACGGTTCGCGCGGCGACGATCGTTTTCCGTCAGGTGACGTTTACGAATACGGATAGAGGTCGGAGTCACTTCTACCAGTTCGTCATCATCGATGAACTCCAGAGCTTGTTCCAGAGTCATGCGGATTGGTGGAACCAGAACAACGGCTTCGTCAGTACCGGAAGCACGCATGTTGGTCAGTTTCTTACCGGTCAGGCAGTTTACAGTCAGGTCGTTAGAACGGCTGTGAATACCGATGATCTGACCTTCGTAAACTTCTGCACCGTGACCGAGGAACAGCTTACCGCGATCCTGCAGACCGAACAGCGCGAACGCTACCGCTTTACCCTGACCGTTAGAGATCAGTACGCCGTTCTGACGCTGACCCACTTCGCCCGGACGCACATCGTCGTAGTGGCTGAAGGTGGAGTACAGCAGACCTGTACCAGAAGTCATGGTCATGAACTCAGAACGGAAGCCAATCAGACCACGGCTTGGGATCACGTAGTCAAGACGTACGCGGCCTTTACCGTCTGGATTCATGTTTTTCAGCTCGCCTTTACGCTCGCCCAGCGCCTGCATTACAGAACCCTGATGCTGTTCTTCAACGTCCAGAGTCACGTTTTCGAACGGCTCTTGTTTACGACCGTCGATTTCACGGAAGATAACTTTCGGACGGGATACCGCCAGTTCGAAACCTTCACGACGCATGTTCTCGATAAGAACAGACAGGTGCAGTTCGCCACGACCAGAAACGCGGAACGCATCGGCGTCTTCGGTTTCTTCTACGCGCAGCGCAACGTTGTGTACCAGTTCTTTGTTCAGACGATCCAGGATCTGACGGGAAGTAACGAACTTACCTTCTTTACCGCAGAACGGCGAGGTGTTAACGCAGAAGAACATAGAAACGGTCGGCTCATCAACGGAGAGTGCCGGCAATGCTTCAACGTTTTGCGTGTCGCAAACGGTGTCAGAAATGTTCAGTTCGCCAAGGCCCGTGATCGCCACGATATCGCCAGCTTCCGCCATATCGGTTTCGATACGCTCCAGACCGAGGTGGCCCAGCACTTTACCGACTTTCGCGTTACGGGTTTTGCCTTCGCTATCGATGATAGTAACCTGCTGGTTCGGCTTCACTTTACCGCGCTTGATGCGGCCAATGCCGATAACGCCAACATAGCTGTTGTAATCGAGCTGAGAAATCTGCATCTGGAACGGACCGTCAAGGTCAACGTCCGGCGCAGGAACGTGGTCAACAATCGCCTGATACAGCGGGGTCATGTCTTCCGCCATATCTTCGTGATCCAGACCCGCGATGCCGTTCAGCGCAGAAGCGTAAACGATCGGGAAGTCCAGCTGCTCATCGGTCGCGTCAAGGTTAACGAACAGGTCGAATACCTGATCCACAACCCAGTCAGGACGCGCGCCAGGGCGGTCAACTTTGTTGATAACAACAATCGGCTTCAGGCCGTAAGCAAACGCTTTTTTGGTTACGAAGCGCGTTTGCGGCATCGGGCCGTCAAATGCGTCAACCACCAGCAGCACTGAGTCTACCATGGACATTACACGTTCAACTTCACCACCGAAGTCGGCGTGCCCCGGGGTATCAACGATGTTGATACGGTAATCATTCCATTTGATAGCGGTGTTTTTCGCGAGGATGGTAATCCCACGCTCTTTCTCCAAATCGTTGGAGTCCATCACGCGCTCTTGGGTTTCGGCACGAGAGTCGAACGTACCGGATTGTTGGAGCAGCTTGTCTACCAGGGTGGTTTTACCATGGTCTACGTGCGCGATGATGGCGATATTACGCAATTTTTCGATCACAACTTTGCCTCAGGCATTAGAAATAGCGCGTTATTGTACACGGATTAATCGCACTACAAAACAGGATCACAAACATCCTCCGCAAACAAGTATTGCAGAGTCCCTTTGTGATCGCTTTCACGGAGCATAAAAAGGGTTATCCAAAGGTCATTGCACCAATATGGTGCTTAATGTTTCCATTGAAGCACTCTATTGGTGCAACATTCACATCATGGTGCAGCCCTTTTGCACGATGTTAAGCATGATAACGCCTTTTAGGGGCAATTTAAAAGTTGGCACAGATTTCGCTTTATCTTTTTTACGGCGACACGGCCAAAATAATTGCAGATTTCGTTACCACGACGACAATGACCAATCCAGGAGAGTTAAAGTATGTCCGCTGAACACGTACTGACGATGCTGAACGAGCACGAAGTGAAGTTTGTTGATTTGCGCTTCACCGATACCAAAGGTAAAGAACAGCACGTCACTATCCCTGCTCATCAGGTGAATGCTGAATTCTTCGAAGAAGGCAAAATGTTTGACGGCTCCTCGATTGGCGGCTGGAAAGGCATTAACGAATCCGACATGGTGCTGATGCCAGACGCATCCACCGCAGTGATTGACCCGTTCTTCGCCGACTCTACCCTGATTATCCGTTGCGATATCCTTGAACCTGGCACCCTGCAAGGCTATGACCGCGACCCGCGCTCCATCGCGAAGCGCGCCGAAGATTACCTGCGTTCCACTGGCATTGCCGACACCGTACTGTTCGGGCCAGAACCTGAATTCTTCCTGTTCGATGACATCCGTTTCGGATCATCTATCTCCGGTTCCCACGTTGCTATCGACGATATCGAAGGCGCATGGAACTCCTCCACCCAATACGAAGGTGGTAACAAAGGTCACCGTCCGGCAGTGAAAGGCGGTTACTTCCCGGTTCCACCGGTAGACTCTGCTCAGGATATTCGTTCTGAAATGTGTCTGGTGATGGAACAGATGGGTCTGGTGGTTGAAGCCCATCACCACGAAGTAGCGACTGCTGGTCAGAACGAAGTGGCTACCCGCTTCAATACCATGACCAAAAAAGCTGACGAAATTCAGATCTACAAATATGTTGTGCACAACGTAGCGCACCGCTTCGGTAAAACTGCGACCTTTATGCCAAAACCGATGTTCGGTGATAACGGCTCCGGTATGCACTGCCACATGTCGCTGTCTAAAAACGGCGTTAACCTGTTCGCGGGCGATAAATACGCAGGTCTGTCTGAGCAGGCGCTGTACTACATTGGCGGCGTAATCAAACACGCTAAAGCGATTAACGCCCTGGCAAACCCGACCACCAACTCTTATAAGCGTCTGGTCCCGGGCTACGAAGCACCGGTAATGCTGGCTTACTCTGCACGTAACCGTTCTGCGTCTATCCGTATTCCGGTGGTTTCTTCTCCGAAAGCACGTCGTATCGAAGTACGTTTCCCGGACCCGGCGGCTAACCCGTACCTGTGCTTTGCTGCCCTGCTGATGGCCGGTCTTGATGGTATCAAGAACAAGATCCATCCGGGCGAAGCGATGGACAAAAACCTGTATGACCTGCCGCCAGAAGAAGCGAAAGAGATCCCACAGGTTGCAGGCTCTCTGGAAGAAGCACTGAACGAACTGGATCTGGATCGCGAGTTCCTGAAAGCCGGTGGCGTGTTCACTGATGAAGCAATCGATGCGTACATCGCCCTGCGTCGCGAAGAAGATGACCGCGTGCGTATGACTCCGCATCCGGTAGAGTTTGAACTGTACTACAGCGTCTAATAGTTGAAGTTGTACTACCCGGCGCGAACAACGCCGGGGGTTCAAACCAGGCCCATCTGGCGTAATTGTTGCAGCCAGTTTGAACACGGACAGCGCGCAGAACCCCGAGCGTACATCGGTACGTGAGGAGTTCGAGCACTGCCCAGGTTCAAAATGGCAAATAAAATAGCCTGATGGGACTGGTTTTTAGTTGCCGTGGAAATTTCAGCCCATCTCTGCATGGGCTTTTTTCTCCGTCAATTCTCTGATGCTTCGCGCTTTTTATCCGTAAAAAGCTATAATGCACTAAAATGGTGCAAGCTGTTCAGGAGACTGCTTTATGGCAACAGGCACGCAGCCCGATGCTGGGCAGATCCTCAACTCGCTGATTAACAGTATTTTGTTAATCGATGACAACCTGGCGATTCATTACGCCAACCCCGCTGCGCAACAACTGCTCGCCCAAAGCTCCCGCAAATTGTTTGGTACGCCGTTACCGGAACTGTTGAGCTACTTCTCATTAAATATCGAGCTGATGCAAGAAAGTCTGGAGGCGGGGCAAGGTTTTACCGATAACGAAGTGACGCTGGTCATCGACGGGCGTTCGCATATCCTTTCTGTGACGGCCCAGCGTATGCCGGACGGCATGATCCTGCTGGAGATGGCACCAATGGATAACCAGCGCCGCTTAAGTCAGGAACAGCTACAGCACGCCCAGCAGGTAGCTGCCCGCGATTTGGTACGCGGCCTGGCACATGAGATTAAAAATCCGCTTGGCGGTTTACGTGGCGCGGCGCAGCTGCTCAGCAAAGCATTACCTGACCCGTCACTGCTGGAATATACCAAAGTGATTATCGAACAGGCGGACCGGCTGCGAAATCTGGTCGACCGTCTGTTGGGGCCGCAGCTGCCCGGTACGCGCGTTACCGAAAGTATTCACAAAGTGGCTGAACGCGTGGTGACGCTGGTGTCGATGGAACTGCCTGATAACGTGCGGTTGATTCGTGATTACGACCCCAGCCTGCCGGAACTGGCGCACGATCCGGATCAAATTGAACAGGTATTACTGAATATTGTGCGTAATGCGCTACAGGCGCTGGGGCCGGAAGGCGGCGAAATTATTCTGCGTACCCGCACGGCTTTCCAGCTGACCTTGCACGGTGAGCGTTATCGGCTGGCAGCGCGGATCGATGTGGAAGATAACGGGCCGGGTATCCCGCCTCACTTACAGGATACGCTGTTTTACCCGATGGTCAGCGGTCGCGAAGGCGGCACCGGGCTTGGCTTATCCATTGCCCGTAATTTGATTGATCAGCATTCAGGCAAAATTGAATTTACCAGTTGGCCAGGTCATACCGAGTTCTCGGTTTACCTGCCTATCAGGAAATAAAGGTGACGTTTATGCAACGAGGGATAGTCTGGGTAGTCGATGACGATAGTTCCATCCGTTGGGTGCTTGAACGTGCGCTCGCTGGAGCGGGTCTAACCTGCACGACATTTGAGAGCGGCACCGAAGTGCTGGATGCACTGGCGAGTAAAACGCCGGATGTGCTGCTTTCAGATATCCGTATGCCGGGAATGGACGGACTGGCACTGCTCAAGCAGATTAAACAGCGCCATCCCATGCTTCCGGTCATCATCATGACCGCACATTCCGATCTGGATGCTGCCGTTAGCGCCTATCAACAAGGGGCGTTTGATTATCTGCCCAAACCGTTTGATATCGACGAAGCCGTGGCGCTGGTTGAGCGCGCCATCAGCCATTATCAGGAACAGCAGCAGCCGCGTAATATTCAGCTTAACGGCCCGACGACCGATATCATCGGCGAAGCGCCAGCCATGCAGGACGTGTTCCGTATTATCGGTCGGCTTTCGCGTTCTTCCATTAGTGTGCTGATTAACGGCGAGTCCGGCACCGGTAAAGAGCTGGTCGCTCATGCCCTGCATCGCCACAGTCCGCGTGCCAAAGCGCCGTTTATCGCGCTGAATATGGCGGCTATCCCAAAAGATTTGATCGAATCAGAACTGTTCGGTCACGAGAAAGGCGCGTTTACTGGCGCGAATACTATTCGCCAGGGGCGTTTTGAACAGGCCGATGGCGGCACGTTATTTCTCGACGAAATTGGCGATATGCCGCTGGATGTGCAGACGCGTTTGCTGCGCGTGCTGGCAGACGGTCAGTTTTATCGCGTTGGCGGCTATGCGCCGGTGAAAGTGGATGTGCGTATTATTGCCGCGACTCACCAGAACCTGGAACTGCGCGTGCAGGAAGGCAAGTTCCGTGAGGATCTTTTCCACCGCCTGAACGTTATCCGCGTTCATCTGCCGCCACTGCGTGAGCGTCGGGAAGATATTCCCCGCCTGGCACGCCATTTTTTACAGGTTGCCGCGCGCGAACTGGGCGTAGAAGCGAAGTTGCTGCATCCGGAAACCGAAGCCGCCCTGACGCGTCTGGCGTGGCCGGGGAACGTGCGCCAACTGGAAAACACCTGCCGCTGGTTAACGGTGATGGCCGCCGGACAGGAAGTGTTGATTCAGGATTTGCCCGGCGAACTGTTTGAATCTACGGTTCCGGAAAGTCCTTCCACTATGCAACCGGACAGTTGGGCAACGTTGTTAGCGCAGTGGGCAGATCGGGCGCTGCGTTCCGGTCATCAAAACCTGCTTTCTGAAGCGCAGCCAGAGCTGGAGCGGACGTTACTAACTACTGCTTTGCGACATACGCAGGGGCATAAACAAGAAGCAGCGCGACTGCTTGGTTGGGGACGTAACACCCTGACACGTAAGTTAAAAGAGTTGGGGATGGAGTGATTCACGGCTGGTGTGTAAAGATTGATTATTGAGCGCAAATTGCTGTTATTTTGCGCTTTACTGTTCTGATAAGTTCAGTATGATCTTGCCCGGAATACGGGGGAAGTCATTATGCTGGAATCAATAATTAATCTGGTATCGAGTGGCGCAGTTGATAGCCACACACCGCAAACTGCCGTTGCGGCCATCCTGTGTGTCGCGATGATTGGGCTGTTTAGCTGAAGCTCGTTATAGACTGCTGAGTAGCCAATGCGAGCCTGATTGTCTCCCTGGAAGGCAAGAGGGCCAGAGTGAGGGTCATTGTTCGCATCGATGCCGACATGTTCCCCTCACCCTAACCCTAACCCTCTCCCCAATGGGGCGAGGGGACAGTTCGCATTCTTTTGTGAGGTTTGTCATCAATCTCATGGCGCTTCGTTTATCATCCTTATAAACGAAGCGCCATTCACAATTTAAATCACCCGTGAGAACTGCTGCATCCGCGCTTTCTGGCGCAGATAAGTATCAAAGCACATGCAGATGTTGCGGATCAGCAAGCGGCCTTTTGCCGTCACCTGAATCCCCTTCTCATTGACATCCACCAGCCCATCTTTTGCTAACGGGGCGAGAAGCTTGAGATCTTCCGCAAAGTAATCAGCGAAGTGCAAATCCCACTGTTGTTCAACGGGGGCGTAATCCAGACGGAAATTGCAGATAAGAGACTTAATCACATCGCGGCGAATACAGTCATCGCGCGTTAACGCAATACCGCGCCACAGCGCATTACCCTGTTCATCCACCTGCTGATAGTACTGCTTCAACTCTTTCTGGTTTTGCGCGTAGCAGTCGCCAATCATGCTGATGGCTGAAACACCCATCCCCAGCAGGTCGGTATCCCCCTGAGTGGTGTAGCCCTGGAAATTACGATGTAGCACGCCTTCACGCTGAGCCACAGCCAGCTCGTCATCCGGGCGGGCAAAGTGATCCATACCAATAAACTGATAACCCGATTGCGTCAGGAAAGCGATGGTTTCCTGCAGGATATCGAGTTTCTGCTGCGGACTCGGCAGGTCAGCATCTTTGATTTTACGCTGAGCAGCAAAAATGGTCGGCAGATGCGCGTAGTTAAAGACGCTCAGACGATCGGGGTTCAGCTCCGCCACGCGTTTCAGGGTAAAGGCGAAACTCTCCAGCGTCTGTTTCGGCAGGCCGTAAATCAGGTCAATGTTGGTGGAGGTAAAGCCAATCTCACGCGCATGGTTAAGCAGCGCAAAGATGAATTCTTCATCCTGCTCGCGATTGACCAGACGCTGTACTTCTTTGTTGAAGTCCTGCACGCCCATGCTCAGGCGATTAAATCCTTCGGAACGTAAATGATCGAGTACATCCAGTTCGATTTCACGCGGATCGACTTCGATCGAGATTTCCGCGTCGGCATTAAACTGGAAGTTTTCCCGCAGCAGCTTCATCAGGCGGCTGATTTGCGCTTTATTCAGGTACGTCGGCGTACCGCCACCCCAGTGCAACTGACTAACGTGACGCCCGGCAAACAGCGGTGCACGATGAACGATTTCTTGCTCCAGCGCGTCCAGATACTGATCGGCCTTGTGCTGCTGGCGTGTGACAATCTTATTGCAACCACAGAAGTAGCAAAGCTTGTGGCAGAACGGAATATGAACGTAGAGAGATAATGGACGCTCAGGGTAGCGCGCCACGGCTTGTAAAAACGCCTGTTCGCCGAAGTCTTCTGAAAACTCCAGCGCGGTCGGGTACGAGGTGTATCGTGGCCCGGAATAGTTATATTTCTGGATCAGGGCCAGATCCCAGTCGATTTGCTGTACAGACATACTCACTCCTTCCGATGGCGTCTCTGGCGGCTACGGCGTACCGGCGGATGCCCGTTTCGGGTCATCAGCCGGTTGCGCAGCCACTTTTGTCGCCGCGACAACCGCCGTAGTTTAACGAATAACCACACCAGATAACATATAACCGGAAGGGTTATCAGCAGAACGGGAAGGCCCACGGTGGCAATCCGTTAGTTGCCCCGCAGCAGACGCATCATGTCTTCTTGCTTCTCGTCTTCTTCCTCTTCTTCATCGTCGTCATAAGAGAGGCCGAGTTTCTGCATCAACTCATCAATACGATCCAGTTTGGCATCAACCCAGGATTGCTCTTCGGCGCTCAGGGTTTCGCCTGCTTCCAGACGTTCCAGCAGCGCATCCAGACGCTCATCCGTTTCCAGTAACTCCAACTCCGCCTGCGGTGAAAGCATAGGTTTCTCACTCTTCGGTTTGTGCTGTTTGGTGACTTTTTCAGTCACGCCCAATGGAATAGGGGTTTTACTACCAATGCGTGGATCTTTCGGTGCGTTCTGGCCTTTGTTGCCTGATGTCGTTTTACCGCCCGCTGCGCGGCTGCCCGGCGCATGACCACGACGTTTTTTCTGGCGCTTGCGGTCACGAGCCTCCTGATCCAGCTCCTCGCGTGTTTTTCGACGCGCTTTTGCGTGACCTTTGCTGCGTGAGTTTGAAGATGATGATTTCATAATGATTCGTCTTTTTGCCGTTTTATTCAGTATAGATTTGCGGCGGAATCTAACAGAAAGCAAGCAAAGAAAAAAGGCGACAGATTACTCTGTCGCCTTTTTTCCTGACTCATAACCCTTAACGGGTCTTACAATCCTTGCAGGCCGCCAACACACCCTGTTTTTCCATTAGCCAGAACATTCCGTGTTGATTCCATTTCCGTTTAATTACGTCTCCGGACGTTTGTCTTCCTGACAATCCTCTGTCTTCGCCTCCTGGCGCTCCTGACCCTCATCCTGAGTCATCTTCCTGTTAGCGTCCTCGCTCTATGGGTGCTACTTTACGCTTCTGCGCTAAACAAACAATAAACTATCATCAGTATTTTCTCATTTTCAGATTATTGTATAAAACTAATCACATGATTTCTTTGACCTATTTGACATGCATCGCAGATTTTTCTCTTCGATTTCGCATAAAGATGATCGGCAATGTCTCACAAAGCATGTGGCTTTTACTTACACCATGCCCCCCGAAAAATCCGTCTTTTATTGTGGTTCAGGTATAATCGCTGAAAAGCTTTGACTGACGGAGACGACCGCTTTGACTAATTTGAATTATCAACAGACGCATTTTGTGATGAGTGCGCCTGATATTCGCCACTTACCTTCCGATACCGGAATCGAAGTGGCTTTTGCAGGCCGTTCCAACGCAGGTAAATCCAGCGCGCTGAACACGCTGACTAACCAGAAAAGCCTGGCTCGTACCTCGAAAACACCAGGGCGCACCCAGCTTATCAACCTGTTTGAAGTGGCTGATGGCAAGCGTCTGGTTGACTTGCCTGGCTACGGTTATGCGGAAGTCCCGGAAGAGATGAAGCGCAAATGGCAGCGCGCGCTCGGCGAATACCTCGAAAAACGTCAGAGCCTGCAAGGTCTGGTGGTGCTGATGGATATTCGCCATCCGCTGAAAGATCTCGATCAGCAGATGATTGAGTGGGCGGTGGACAGCAATATCGCCGTGTTGGTGCTACTGACCAAAGCGGACAAACTGGCGAGCGGTGCACGTAAAGCGCAATTGAATATGGTGCGTGAAGCGGTGCTGGCATTTAATGGTGATGTGCAGGTAGAGACCTTCTCTTCGCTGAAGAAACAAGGTGTGGATAAGCTGCGTCAGAAGCTGGATACCTGGTTTAGCGAAATGCAGCCCATCGAAGAGAATCAGGACGGCGAATAATTTTTCTTTCCCCGGTGCCGGATGTAGCTTAAATGCTTTGTCTGGCCAGGGACTTCAAAATATTGCGACTCACGCCGTAAGCCTGATAAGCGTTATGCGCCAGGCAATTCAGATCTTTTCTCTCGCCCAATAAAAAACGCCCCAGTCATTACTGACTGGGGCGGCTAAAAAATTCAGCCAAATCCGATTACGTGAAGTAAAAGGTCTGAAAGATAGAACATCTTACCTCTGTACCCTACGCGAATAACTTTACTCTTTTTTGTTCAGTTCAGAAAGCATTTTTTGTAATTTTTTTTCAGTTGTTGCATAGGAATTTCTAATAGCCATCACAAAACGTGACAGCTTATGTTGCTTACTTACGAAAAAAGGGCTTATTCAGGCGAATCTTAGTGCGCCTGATCCCAGTTTTCACCGCTTCCGACTTCCACCAGCAACGGCACATCCAGACGGGTACAGTTTTCCATCAATTGATGGATTTTCTTTGATACCACATCGAGATCATCTTTATGAACTTCAAATACCAGTTCATCGTGTACCTGCATGATCATACGAACGCGCGGTTGCTCGGCCTGTAACCATGCATCGACGGCAATCATCGCCCGTTTGATGATGTCGGCTGCAGTTCCCTGCATCGGCGCGTTAATTGCTGCACGTTCAGCCGCAGCACGACGCGCACCGTTGCTGGACTTGATATCCGGCAAATAGAGACGGCGTCCGTCCAGCGTTTCAACGTAGCCCTGCTCTTTCGCCTGAGCACGGGTGCGTTCCATATACTCCAGCACGCCAGGGTAGCGTTCGAAGTAAAGATCCATGTACTTCTGCGCTTCTTTACGTGGAATGTTCAATTGCCGCGCCAGACCGAAAGCACTCATGCCATAAATCAGACCAAAGTTGATTGCTTTCGCGCTACGGCGTTGCTCGCTGGTGACGGTTTCCAGTGGCAAACCAAACACTTCTGCCGCCGTTGCCCGGTGGATATCTTTTCCTTCTGCAAATGCAGTCAGCAAGCCTTTGTCTCGCGAGAGATGCGCCATAATGCGCAATTCAATCTGCGAGTAGTCCGCTGAGACAATCACATAATCCTCTGGCGCAATAAACGCCTGGCGGATACGACGACCTTCTTCGTTACGCACCGGAATGTTTTGCAGGTTAGGATCGGTTGACGATAAACGTCCCGTTGCAGTTACTGCCTGGTGATAAGAGGTATGCACACGCCCGGTTTTCGGGTTGATCATCAGCGGCAGCTTGTCGGTGTAAGTCGATTTCAGCTTCGCCAGACCACGATACTCCAGAATCACTTTTGGCAACGGATAGTCCAGCGCCAGTTCTTCCAGTACCTCTTCCGACGTTGACGGCGCGCCACCCGGCGTTTTCTTCAGCGGTTTAATGCCCTGTTTTTCAAACAGAATAGTTTGTAACTGCTTGGTGGAAGAAAGGTTAAATTCTTCACCTGCAATTTCATGCGCTTTCTTTTCCAGCTCCGCCAGACGCAGAGTGAGCTCTTCAGAATGATTGTGCAGCACTTTCGGGTCGATCTTCACACCGTTGCGTTCGATGCGTGAAAGCACCGGCACCAGCGGCATTTCGATGTTTTCGAAGACGTTCAACGGCCCTTTGTGTTTCTGCAGATCCGGCCACATTTTCAGATGCAATTGTAAGGTGACGTCTGCATCTTCGGCGGCGTAGCGACCGGCCTCTTCCAGGGCAATCTGGTTAAAGGTCAGTTGATTTTTGCCTTTACCGGCAATCTCTTCAAAAGTGATAGTTTTGTGCTTCAACCAACGTTCCGCGAGGCTGTCCATATCGTGACGCCCGGCAACGCTATTGAGAATGTAGGACTCCAGCATGGTATCAAACGCAATCCCACGCAGTTCAATGCCGTAGTTCGCCAGAATACCGCGATCGTATTTCAGGTTTTGCCCGACCTTCAGCGCCTTTTCATCTTCCAGTAGCGGTTTCAACAGTTCGAGCGCGCTCGCGCGGGAGATCTGATCCGGTGCATCAAGGTAATCATGAGCAACCGGAATATAGGCCGCAACGCCAGGCTCGATAGCGAAAGACAACCCCACCAGGTTGGCAGAGATGTTATCGAGGCTGTCAGTTTCGGTATCAAATGCAAATACCGGCGCTTTTTCCAGCTTCGTAATCCATTCTTTCAGCGTATCTTCATCAAGGATAGTGACGTAGTTATCGTAAGAAATCACCGTTGCCACCACTTCTGGCGTTTCGTCGACAACAAGCGTTTCCTGCGGCTTCGCGGCAGGTTTAGACCCTTTGGCCTGTAACCATTTGCCCGCCTCTACATCAGCAGTCCAGCGTTTGAACTCATACTTTTTGAACAGCCCCAACAACTCTTCAGCCGCCGGTTGCTGCACTTCCAGTTGTTCACAGGTCAGTTCCAGCTCAACATCGGTTTTAATCGTCGCCAGCTGGTAAGAGAGATAAGCCACTTCTTTGTTTTGCTCTAGCTTCGCCGCCATTGTTTTCGCGCCACGGAAGCTTAGGCCAGCAATTTTTTCCGGCTCGGCATACAGCGTATCCAGCCCGCCAAGCCCCTGCAGCAGTGCCTGCGCAGTTTTTTCACCCACGCCCGGTACGCCTGGGATGTTATCGGAGGAGTCGCCCATCAGAGCCAGGAAGTCAATGATCAGTTCTGGCGGTACGCCGTACTTATTCACCACCTCTTCCGGGCCGAGGATGGTGTTTGTCATGGTATTGATAAGCGTAATATTTGGCGTCACCAACTGCGCCATATCTTTGTCGCCAGTGCTGATCAGCACCGGACGCCCGGCTTTTTCGGCTTCGCGCGCCAGAGTGCCGATAACGTCGTCCGCTTCTACGCCAGAAACCGCCAACAGCGGCAGGCCCATCGCTTTAACCATCGCGTGCAGAGGTTCTATTTGTGCTCGCAAATCGTCCGGCATTGGCGGGCGATGTGATTTGTAATGTTCAAACAGTTCATCACGAAAGGTTTTTCCCTTGGCGTCAAAGACCACCGCTGCATGTGTCGGTTTATATTGCATGATTAGACTACGCAGCATGTTGAGGACACCGTACATCGCACCGGTCGGCTCGCCTGCGCTGTTGGTCAGCGGCGGAAACGCGTGATATGCGCGATAAAGATAAGATGAACCATCTACAAGGATAAGTGGATTTTGGGGGATCTGAACCATAATGTCCGTGCCTGTTTATCAGATTATGGGTAAAGGATGCCACAGACAGGATGAAAACATGAGTTTTTCACCGCTTTTCGTGAAAATCTTTTGTAGATCTTCTGGATCGCTCGCAAATCGTCATGTGGATAACTTTGTGCATAAATTATTTACATCGCTTTTAATTTATTATCATGCTTTTTACAGCATGATGTTTATCTTTGTTTTTCATGAGCTTAAAAATAAATCCAGCCCTAACAATTGAAATAATAGGATTTCTTCTAATGTGGATAGATATAAATTATTTTTCTACTTTAGGATCATCCGTTATTTGGGGGGTTTTCTGCTAAAATCTGCGCCTTGCGCGTCTTTGGCGCACTGTCTATGGCTAACTTTTTGAATAAATTAATTATGACGAGAATACTCGCTACGATAACTCTTTTGCTGAGTATCGTATTGACCATTTTGGTTACCATTTTTTGTTCCGTCCCGATCATCATTGCCGGGATCGTAAAACTATTGTTACCTGTGCCAATGATATGGCGAAAAGTTTCACGTTTTTGTGATTTTATGATGTATTGCTGGTGCGAAGGGCTGGCGCTATTACTGCACCTTAATCCACATTTGCGATGGGAAGTTCACGGGCTGGAAGGGTTAAGTAAAAAGAACTGGTATCTGCTAATTTGTAATCACCGTAGCTGGGCAGATATTGTCGTACTGTGCGTGTTGTTTCGTAAGCACATTCCGATGAATAAATATTTCCTTAAACAGCAACTGGCCTGGGTGCCTTTTCTTGGCCTGGCATGTTGGGCGCTGGATATGCCGTTTATGAAGCGTTATTCCCGCGCTTATTTGTTACGTCATCCGGAGCGACGCGGTAAAGATGTAGAAACTACTCGTCGTTCCTGCGAAAAATTTCGCCTGCATCCTACCACTATTGTAAATTTTGTTGAGGGTTCCCGCTTCACTGAAGAGAAACACCAGCAAACCCACTCAACATTTCAAAATCTTCTGCCACCAAAAGCTGCCGGTATTGCGATGGCGCTGAATGTATTAGGTAAACAATTCGATAAATTGCTCAACGTTACGCTGTGTTATCCGGATAATCACCGTCAACCATTCTTCGATATGCTAAGTGGCAAACTGACCAGAATTGTCGTGCATGTGGATTTACAGCCTATTGCTGAAGAATTGCATGGCGACTATATCAGTGACAAAAGCTTTAAACGCCATTTTCAGCAATGGCTGAACTCACTGTGGCATGAAAAAGACAGGCTTCTGACGTCATTGATGTCATCGCAGCGCCAGGATAAATAGTTTTTCTCGCCTCTGAATTGGCAGAGGCGAGATATTATATTAATGTGCAAAACGTCCGGCACGAGACATAAATTCTTCCTCGCTCATCTCCTGCCCGTTAAAAACAACTTTACCCGGTGTATAACGCAACTGCAGCGAGGCGGTATTGTTGTCAATCGTGATTAACTGAAACATCTGACCTAATGTCATCATCCCGCTGATTTGTTTATCTGCCCGCTTCTGAGCTTTTTCAGCATCCATTCCTTCAGATAAATTAAGTTGTTTTGCGGTTTCTGTGACGACATTAAGCGGTAACGTCACATCAAAATTGAACGATTTAATATTTTTGTTTGTGGATGATGAAGATTTGGCTGGATCATCAATACTCAGATCCAGATTGGCGTTTAGTTCTCCGAGAGTATTTCTCCAGCTAACCGACAATTTAATAACTGGCTCACTTTTTTGTAATAATGGTAAATACTCTTTGAACAATGCAGCATTCACTTCTTGCAGAGCTGCTTTATCGTTTGCTAGCTCAGGGTGTGCAGTAAGCTGCTTTTGCATCGCAATGTTATACAGGATGATAAATTGGCGCACCGCTGAGGGATCAATAGATTCAGCAATCAATGACCACTCACCACTACCGAGTTGCTGATTCCCTTTTGTTAACTTATCAAGTTCGTAGGTCAGATTGACATTGATATAATCTTTGTCTTTTACGCGATCCAGCCTGGTTTTTGCAACGAAAGCATCGATTTGGGCAACGTCTTCTCCGCGATTGATAATGTTAATCTGATTAAATTTCGACTCGCTTTCACCCACCGGAAATTTCTTTTCTTCTAATCGCGTCAGAGAATTAATGGTAAAACTCTTCGCCGTTACTTTGCTTATTGGCGATAATTTCAGGACAATATCTTCGACCTTGCCTTCAATATCCAGGTTAGACAATGAACTATCATCACTATTAAAAGTAAACTGGCCTTCACCAAAGGAAAACTCTCCATACTCTGCAGGGGCAACATCTAATGTCGTGGAAAATGAGCCACCAAACGTCAATCGCAATTTCGCTTCAACGGGCGATTTATTTTTCGAGGCGATAAATAGCGGTTGTGTCAGTTCATTATTCACTAAGTTCACTTTTGCCGCTGCCAGTGCGGGGATGACATTACCACGCATTAACATTGTGATGGGTAACGGACCGTGCTCAATATCTACATCAAATGCAACTTTCTGGCCTGGTTTGATATTGAGATCGGGTGCACCGTTATCAAATATAATTTGCATCTGAAAATGGGAATTAAAAAAACCTTTTTCAAATTTTTTATAACTTAATGTCATCGCGTAGGCATGTTCACCTTTCTTTTTAGCATCGTTAAAATCTTTAATAAACTTTTCGACACCTGGCTGAATTTGCGTACCTGTGTACCATGTGCCACCACCCCAGATAACGGCTAACGCAACAATGACACCTGTAGCTGACTTACGTATCATATAAATATTCCCTGATAAAACAGCAAAACTTTGAATATCCACTTATGCTGAAATAATGTCCAGTAACAGGACGTATTATCAGAATGTATTTATATTTATTAAATAATAAAAAAAGCCCGTGAATATTCACGGGCCTTATGTAATTTACAATGAATTATTTTTTCTCAGACAGATATTTCACAGTATCAGCATACTGCTGAACAAAAACATCCATATTGCTGGTATCCATACCCTGCGGATTCAGCTGATATTTACCGTTAACAAACATCGCCGGAACGCCACGCAATTGCATGTCGGCTGCGGCTTTTTCCTGCTGAGCGACCAGAGATTTCACCACGAAGCTGTTCCACGCTGCGTCGTACTCTTCACTTTTAATACCTGCGTTGATAAACACATCGCGGATATCAGATGCAGAACGAATGGTCTGGGTTTTCTGTACGCCTTCAAACAGCGGAACAGTGACTTTGTCTTCCACGCCCAGCGCCATTGCCACTGCCCATGCCTGAGTCAGTTCTTTGCCCAGATCCCCGCCCATGAAGTTAACGTGGTATTTAGTCATCTTCACGCCTTCCGGCAGTTTTTTCTTCACGTTATCAGAAATATGCAGAACTTCTTCAAACTGATAGCAGTGCGGACAGAAGAAAGAGAAAAACTCCAGCACTTGCGGCGCGCCAGCAACCGGTTTTTCCAGGGTGGTGTACTGCTTACCATCTTCATACTGCGCCGCCGATGCGCTAAACGCTAAAACTAAACCAGCCAGCGCCAGCCAAATCTTTTTCATGATCTACTCTCTCCGATTAATACATAGGTGTTAATTGCAAAGGGGGTTCTTGTAGAACTTTTGCCTGTTCTATAAAAGTCGCCGTCTGTCGCAGCCAGTAATCTTCCCCGGTTAACCACGGGAAATTTTTCGGGAACGCGGGATCAGCCCAACGCCGCATTAGCCAGGCAAGATAATAAACCAAACGCATGGCGCGTAAAGGTTCAATCAGTCCGATTTCAGCGGTATCGAACTCGCTAAACTCTTCATAAGCTTCAATAATAGTTTCCAGTTGCATCCGCTGCTCGGCTTTATCACCATTCAGCAACATCCACAAATCCTGAATAGCCGGACCATTACGTGCATCATCCAGATCGACAAACATCGGACCATCGCGCCAGAGAATGTTCCCGGCATGGCAGTCACCATGTAGCCGCAGAACGGTGAAATCTTCCCGCCAGTGTGCTGTAACAGCGGCGATCAGCTCGTCCGTCGCTTTCAGAAATGCCGCTTTCAACCCGGAAGGGATCAGTGTAGCGTCCTCAAACAGCTTGCGTGGCTCAATAAGATACTCATTCAGGCCGATAGTCGGGCGATGGATAAAAAGCTGTTTGCGCCCCGTCTGGTGCATGCGCCCCAGATAACGGCCAACCGCTTCCATCTGATCGATATTATCAGCTTCGAACTGGCGACCACCGACGCTTGAGAAAACGGCGAAATAAAATCCCTGATGATTCAATAAAGTCTGACCATTAAAGGCCACAGGTGCTGCGACCGGCACTTCATCGTTTACCAGCTGCAACGCAAATTGATGTTCTTCAAGAATTTGATCGGCTGTCCAGCGTTCAGGACGATAAAATTTAACGACAAAGCGTCGGCGATCTTCGTCCTGAAATTGATAGACACGGTTTTCATAGCTGTTAAGCGGGGTAAGCCCGGAATCCACCCGGATCCCTTGCCCAAACAGAGCGTCCATGATGGTATCCGGGTGTAGTGTCTGGAAAGTAAAAGCGTTGTTGTTCATCCCATCATCCGGAAAACATTACGAATGATGAAGGATATCATTTCACGATGATTTTGGTCGCGCCGCTTACAAGCTTTTACTCTTTAATTACGCCGCGTGCGCGTAACAGCGCCGTTTTGAAGTCTTCTTCATAATCTTTCTGCAAACCTGGGATCACCGCATCTTTCGCGGAATCACGCATTTTCAGGTGATAGATCAGAATGTCATCCGTCAAATCCGCCAGTTCGCCGTCAAAACCTGACTCTTTCGCCAGTTTCTGCAAAAATTGCAACAAGTTAAGGTCTGGCTCTTTTTGCCAGGCTGGCTGGAGGAGTTCAATAACTTCATTCAGACGTTTACATTTCATAGTGATGCTCCTTACTCTTGAGACAGACACGTTAGCAGGGTCAATCCCACAATAAAAGAGGCGATATCGGTGAATCTGATGACGACGATAACAGGCGTTGTGCTGGCGGGCGGTAAAGCCAGACGAATGGGCGGCGTAGATAAAGGATTGCTTGAATTAAACGGCAAACCGCTGTGGCAACATGTCGCTGACGCGCTTATGACGCAGCTCTCTCACGTCGTGGTTAATGCCAATCGCCATCAGGAAATCTATCAGGCAAGCGGCCTGAAAGTGATAGCGGATTCTCTGGCGAACCATCCTGGGCCACTGGCGGGAATGCTTTCAGTAATACAGCAGGAAGCAGGTGAGTGGTTTCTGTTTTGTCCGTGCGATACACCCTATATTCCCCAGGATTTAGTCTCCCGGCTTAATCATCAGCGCAAAGATGCGCCTGTCGTGTGGGTTCATGACGGCGAACGCGATCACCCGACTATAGCCCTGGTAAATCGCACTATTGAGCCATTATTGCAGGAATACCTGCAGTCCGGAGAGCGCCGGGTGATGGCTTTTATGAATCTTGCTGGCGGTCACGCGGTTGATTTCAGCGATCGCAAAGAGGCATTTATAAACGTGAATACGCCAGAGGAACTTGCCCGATGGCAGGAAAGACAATGATACCGTTACTCGCCTTTGCCGCGTGGAGTGGCACCGGAAAAACTACGCTGCTGAAAAAACTGATCCCGGCATTATGCGCCCGAGGGATCCGTCCAGGGCTGATTAAGCATACGCATCATGATATGGATGTTGATAAGCCAGGCAAAGATAGCTATGAGCTGCGCAAGGCTGGCGCGGCGCAAACCATCGTTGCCAGCCAGCAACGATGGGCTTTGATGACTGAAACGCCAGACGAAGAAGAACTGGATCTGCATTTCCTCGCAAGTCGAATGGATACCTCAAAGCTAGATTTGATTCTGGTCGAAGGGTTTAAGCATGAAGAGATCGCGAAGATTGTGCTGTTTCGTGATGGAGCCGGACATCGACCGGAAGAGTTGGTGATAGACAGGCATGTCATTGCTGTGGCCAGCGATGTACCGCTTAATGTTGATGTTGCGTTACTGGATATTAATGATGTTGAGGGGCTGGCTGATTTTGTGGTGAAGTGGATGCAAAAGCAGAAGAGATAATACAAGGCTGGATAAGACGCGCCAGCGTCGCATCCGGCATTTTTCTGCACCAGCGCAAAAAGGCCATCCGTAAGGATGGCCTTTCGCTTTAACTGATGCCTGGCAGTTCCCTACTCTCGCAT
>NZ_AEJZ01000262.1:0-4179 GCF_000208525.1 Escherichia sp. TW14182 | reverse complement strand
GTTGCCCCCGCCTGCCACGACACAACCGTTTCGCTTTGTCCGGCAACGGATTTAATCCACCACAATTGCGACTGATAGCGACGTATTTCAAACGCACCAAATCGCAAGCAAGGAGAAGCATCTTCCCGCGCCAGCGCCACTTCTTGCCAGATGCGCACCATCGCATCTCGGGAAGGCATCGGAGCATTCTGCCCTGCCAGCCAGCGGCGGATAATCGCCGCGCGACGGGCGTCGCTCATCGTCATCATTGTCGCAATCTGCAACGTCCCCTGCGGCGTTTGACAGTGCGCTAAATCATCCGCCAGCAGTTCATCTAACAGGCTCTCTTGTTCAGCGCAAAGTGCGGCGCTGCGAGCCGTTGCTTCGGTAAAATGCGGCCAACGCTGCTGCAATAACGGCACCACGCGCAGACGCAGGAAGTTACGATCGTATGAGTCGTCCTGATTACTTTCGTCTTCAATCCAGCGTAAATCATGCTCACGCGCCCACAGCTCCAGTTCTCCCCGCGTGCGAGCGAGCAACGGGCGGATAAGCCGCGTTCCGGCAAAATCGGAGACTTCCCCCATAGCCGAAAGCCCGGCAGGGCCGCTACCGCGTTTTAGCGCCAGCAGAAAGGTTTCACATTGATCGTCAAGATGCTGCGCGGTAACCAGCACTTCGCCAGGCAGAAGTGTACGGGCAAATGCCTGATAACGCGCCTGCCGCGCCTGGGCCTCAATGCCTAGCCCCTCTTGCGCAAGTTGTACGCGCTCGACCACCAGCGGCACCTGCCAATGCTGGCAGATGTTCTCGCAATGCGTAACCCAGGCATCGGCATTGGCACTTAAACCGTGATGCACATGGATAGCGCGTAGAGTGACGCCTGGATTTTCCGCCCGCCACTGCACCAACTGATGCAGCAGAACGGTGGAGTCAAGCCCGCCGCTAAAGGCCACCAGAATCTGGCGGGAGGTGAGAAGTTGTCTATTGAGCGTGAGTGTCATGATGGTGGAAATCTACAAGGTCGTTGCCCGGCACGTTACCGGGCAAATGCGGCAATGACAAGCCTTACTGCTCATACAGTTCCAGCGGCAGCCCGTCAGGATCGCTAAAGAAGGTGAACCGTTTTTGCGTGTATGGATCGACACGTATGGCTTCACACTTCACGTTATGGCTTTCAAGGTGCGCCACTGCCACATCGATATCATCAACACTAAACGCCAGATGCCGCAGGCCGCAGGCTTCCGGTCGGCTGGGGCGCTCCGGCGGGAACGGAAATGAGAAAAGTTCAATCACATATTGCCCATTAAGCGCCAAATCCCCTTTCCACGAATCGCGCTCTTCACGATAGACTTCGCTTTGCAGCGTGAAGCCGAGAATATCGCAGTAGAAAGCTTTGCTCACCGCATAATCCGTCGCAATAATCGCAATATGGTGAACCTGTTTTAAACCCAACATAGAATCTCCTGCATTGATATGATACGCACGTGCATCGCGATATATTGATAATACGCATAAATTGCAGGAAAGATGAATCAGACATTTACACTGACTTTAAAACAACATCTCAAACGCCTGTAATAGCGGTTGAGATGCGGTTTGGTGAAGCGTTTTACGGGAGATTACTCTGCGCTATTCTTGCTAACACTCTCAGCAATGCGGCGCAAATATTCGTTATTCTTAAACGCTATCATAATTAATTCGAAAGTCATACGACAGCTTATAAGACCAATGACGGTATAAGCTAACCCTAAGAGAAAGTTTCCGCTAAATATGGAGAAGACACCGCCTATCAGTGTCAGCACCATAGCCAGCCAGTAAAAAAACACCAGTACACGCGGCATAAGAAGACGATCAAATCCTAAAATTGCTTTCATATTTTATCCTTAAAAATTCTATGAGCCTGATAAATTTATATTATTTTTAACCACTGTGTATATTGGTATATGCCTCCGAAATCGGAGTTATCAACATGAGTTCAAGAATTTTTGGGATGGGGAAAATGAAAGTGAGATTATCTAAATGTATTTATAATATGACTAAATAAACTACATACAAAAAAGGTCACCGAAGTGACCCTTTTCAGAACATTTGCTGATTACGCGTAGCCGTAGCTCATCAGGCGCTGATAACGACGATTTTTTAAATCTTCAGTGCTTAACACGTCGAGATCGGCCAGATCCGCCAGCAGTTGCGCTTTCAAAGACGCCGCCATCGCTTCCGGGTTACGGTGAGCGCCGCCCAGCGGTTCCGGGATGATGGAGTCGATCAATTTCAGTTCTTTCAGACGCGGAGCGATGATGCCCATCGCTTCAGCCGCCAGCGGCGCTTTATCGGCGCTCTTCCACAGAATGGACGCACAACCTTCCGGCGAGATAACAGAATAGGTGCTGTATTGCAGCATATTCACTTTATCGCCCACGCCAATCGCCAGCGCGCCGCCAGAACCACCTTCACCAATAACGGTACAAATAGTCGGTACGCTCAGGCGAGACATCTCACGCAGGTTGCGTGCGATGGCTTCTGACTGACCACGCTCTTCTGCGCCCACGCCCGGATATGCCCCCGGTGTGTCGATAAAGGTGATGATTGGCATCTTAAAGCGTTCAGCCATTTGCATCAGACGCAGTGCTTTGCGGTAACCTTCTGGCGCTGGCATACCAAAATTACGGCGAATTTTCTCTTTGGTTTCACGACCTTTCTGGTGACCAATAATCATCACCGGACGACCATCAAGACGTGCGATGCCACCGACGATAGCTTTGTCATCTGCATACGCGCGGTCACCTGCCAGTTCGTCAAATTCATCAAATGCCAGGCGAACGTAATCCAGGGTATAAGGACGCTGTGGATGGCGAGCCAGTTGCGCAATTTGCCATGCACCGAGATCGGCGAAGATTTTACGCGTCAGTTCTACGCTTTTTTCACGCAGACGATGCACTTCTTCATCGATGTTAATATCCAGTTTCTCATCCTGGCGGCTAACCGCAGTCAGAGAATCGATTTTCGCTTCCAGCTCTGCAATCGGCTGTTCAAAATCAAGGAAATTCAGACTCATAGTATTCCTGTATTAGTCAAACTCCAGTTCCACCTGCTCCGAACCAATGAGGCCACGGAGATCGTTTAATAAACGATCGCTCGGAGAGACACGCCACGTCGCGCCAAAACGCAACCGCGCACGTGCATCCGCCCTCTGATAGTAGAGATGTACTGGAATTGTCCCAGAGCGGTGGGGTTCCAGAGACTGACGGAGTCGGTTTAAAAGCTGGTCATCAATTTGCCTGTCCGTCAGCGAGATAGCAAGCCCGCGAGCATATTTTTCCCGGGCTTCGTCAATATCCATCACTTCGCGAGCGGTCATTTTAAGCCCACCGCTGAAGTCATCAAAGCTGACCTGTCCGCTGACGATAAGTATGCGGTCTTTTTCCAGCAATTGCTGGTATTTATCCAGGGCGTCAGTAAACAACATGACTTCCAGGCGCCCGGAACGGTCATCCAGCGTGCAGATACCGATACGATTGCCGCGCTTGGTGACCATAACCCGCGCGGCAATAACGAGCCCCGCAGCCGTGGTGACTTTACCACGTTCTGTCGGGTGCATGTCTTTCAGCCTTACGCCTCCGACATAACGCTCAATCTCTTTTAAATACTGGTTGATAGGGTGTCCCGTCAGGTACAGACCTAACGTTTCACGTTCCCCATCTAACACCACCTGCTCCGGCCACGGTTGGCAGCTGGCGTAGGATTGTTCAATTTGCTCAGGCTCTTCCGCCAGTACGCCAAACATATCGGCCTGGCCGATGGCTTCTGCTTTCGCGTGTTGATCTGCCGCTTTTAACGCATCGCCCAGCGAGTTCATCAGCGCCGCACGGTGTGGCCCCAGACGGTCAAACGCCCCGGACATGATCAGTTTTTCCAGCACCCGCCGGTTCAACTTTTTCGTATCGGTACGGGCGCAGAGATCAAAAAGCTCGCGGAAGTAACCACCTTTATTTCGGGCTTCGATGATTGCCTCAATTGGCCCCTCACCTACCCCTTTGATGGCGCCAATACCATACACGATTTCGCCGTCGTCGTTGACGTGGAAATGGTAAAGACCGGAGTTTATATCCGGCGGCAGGATTTTCAGCCCCATCCGCCAGCACTCATCCACCAGGCCAACCACCTTCTCGGTGTTGTCCATATCGGCGGGGGTTGATA
>NZ_AEJZ01000263.1:0-30029 GCF_000208525.1 Escherichia sp. TW14182 | reverse complement strand
AAGAATCAACGATGTCAATCAGGGCGATGCAGGTGTATCGCCCTCACCACTCCCAGACTTTCGACGGTGTAACCACTGCAGGCAATGGGATATCCCACTCTTCAACCGGCAGTTTTTCTACTAACTGGCAATCATGCGCATAACCTACCGGCTGCATTTTGTAGTGCTGCCAGTTTTGCAATGTCCGATCATAAAAACCGCCGCCCATTCCCAGGCGTTGACCGTACTCATCAAAGGCTACCAGCGGTGTAACCAGCAGATCTAACCGGGAAAGGGGAAGCACATCGCGCACGTCCAGTTTCGGCTCGTGGATCTTCAATCTGTTCATCATCAATTCGCTTTGCGGATGGTAATTCAGGAACAGTAAGTTACCAGCACTAAAAGGGTGTAAAACTGGAAGATACACGCGCTTACCGGCACGCCACAGTTGTTCTATGAGCGGTTGGGTGTCGAGCTCGCCATCAAAAGAGAGGAATACAGCGACCGTATGCGCCATCACCACCGGGGGATAAGTCATCATCCGGGTAGCGGCTTGTTGACCCATTTCTTGCTGTTGTTCCGGCGTTAACGCACGACGACGTTGCCGAATCATTTTGCGGATTTCTTGTCGGGATAATGTCAGTGGGAGTTCTGGTAGTTGCGTCATGGCTGGTGCCAGGTAAGAAGGGAATCTCCGAGATGCCGCCGCAGGCTGTAACCCTTGAACCCTTGGTTCAAGGTGAATGTGTCGTCGCAGTTTTAAGGCTTCTCGGACGAACCGAGCATGCTCACCAACCACGGAGCGCCACATTCTTGTGGTATGAAATATCGGCTCAGGGGACTGGCCCGCTTGCGAACATCTCAGAGAAATTTTGTCTTCACGGTTACTCTACCACAGTAAACCGAAAAGTGTCATTCAAAGTTTTGGTTCGTTTTTTCGGTGATGCGACCTTGTTCAAGTAACGCTTGTTCTATGGTCTGTTGCAGCATCCGAATACGCTGTTCCATACTTGCCGCGTAGTCACGAGTCTTCGCTTTTTCTTGCGCTAACTCATAGCTGATATTCAATGCAGCAATGAAGACCAACTGTTCAGTATTTGTGACTCTAGTGCGTTCTTTCAGATCTTGCAACCGCTGATTCAGATCGTCTGCGGCCTGATTCAACGCATCCCTTTGGTCAGGCGGGCAGTTCACACGCAGTGAACGGCCAAAAATTTGGATATCGACGGGTTGTGCAGACATGCCACCTTCCTGCTGATTGACTGCGCTTCCTTCGTCTTCAGACTCATGGTCTGCGAAGGGGCGAACTATAGCTACCCTGATGAGAAGAGACAAGCCCTTTTCTGGTTCACCAGGGTCCAAAGTGGTAGCATATCATGAATCTTCCTCCCTTTGATGACGAATGCTTATGTCTATACAGAACGAAATGCCTGGTTACAACGAAATGAACCAGTATCTGAACCAACAAGGGACGGGTCTGACCCCTGCTGAGATGCACGGTTTAATCAGCGGGATGATTTGCGGTGGCAATGACGACAGTTCATGGTTGCCGCTGCTTCACGACCTGACGAACGAAGGCATGGCTTTCGGTCATGAGCTGGCACAGGCATTGCGCAAAATGCACTCAGCCACCAGCGATGCCCTGCAGGATGACGGCTTTCTTTTTCAGCTTTATCTGCCTGATGGCGATGATGTCAGCGTTTTCGATCGCGCTGATGCGCTGGCAGGCTGGGTAAATCACTTCCTGCTTGGTCTTGGCGTGACTCAGCCGAAGCTGGATAAAGTGACTGGCGAAACCGGTGAAGCCATCGACGATCTGCGTAACATCGCGCAACTGGGATATGACGAAGACGAAGATCAGGAAGAGCTGGAAATGTCGCTTGAAGAGATCATCGAGTACGTCCGTGTTGCCGCGCTGTTATGCCACGACACCTTTACTCATCCGCAACCGACCGCGCCAGAAGTACAAAAACCGACTCTACACTAAAAACAAAAAACGTAAGGAGAGTGTTATGAGTGATATATCCCCGCAAGAATTTCAGCGTCGCCGTCAGGCTCTGGTGGAGCAAATGCAACCCGGCAGCGCCGCGCTGATTTTTGCCGCCCCGGAAGTGACCCGTAGCGCCGACAGCGAATATCCGTATCGTCAAAACAGTGACTTCTGGTACTTCACCGGCTTTAACGAACCGGAAGCGGTGCTGGTGCTGATTAAAAGCGATGACACTCATAACCACAGCGTTCTGTTTAACCGTGTGCGCGATCTGACGGCGGAGATCTGGTTTGGTCGTCGCTTAGGTCAGGATGCCGCGCCAGGGAAACTGGGCGTTGACCGTGCACTGGCGTTCAGCGAAATCAATCAGCAACTTTATCAACTGCTTAATGGCCTGGATGTGGTTTATCACGCTCAGGGCGAATATACCTATGCTGATGAAATCGTGAACAGCGCGCTGGAAAAACTGCGTAAAGGCTCACGGCAAAATCTCACCGCTCCGGCAACGATGATCGACTGGCGTCCTGTTGTTCATGAAATGCGCCTGTTCAAATCGCCAGAAGAGATTGCCGTACTTCGCCGCGCGGGGGAAATCACCGCACTGGCGCACACCCGGGCGATGGAAAAATGTCGTCCGGGAATGTTCGAGTACCATCTGGAAGGCGAAATTCACCACGAATTTAACCGCCACGGCGCGCGCTATCCTTCCTATAACACCATTGTCGGCAGCGGTGAAAACGGCTGCATTCTGCACTACACCGAAAACGAGTGTGAACTGCGCGACGGCGACCTGGTGTTGATTGACGCGGGCTGTGAATATAAAGGTTACGCTGGCGATATTACCCGTACCTTCCCGGTCAACGGCAAATTCACTCAGGCTCAGCGTGAAATCTACGACATTGTGCTGGAGTCTCTCGAAACCAGCCTGCGTCTGTATCGTCCGGGAACTTCCATTCAGGAAGTCACCGGGGAAGTGGTGCGTATCATGATTAGCGGCCTGGTAAAACTGGGCATCCTGAAAGGTGATGTTGATGAACTGATCACCCAGAACGCACATCGTCCTTTCTTTATGCATGGCCTTAGCCATTGGTTAGGGCTGGATGTCCATGACGTAGGTGTTTATGGTCAGGATCGTTCGCGCATTCTTGAACCGGGCATGGTACTGACCGTAGAGCCAGGTCTGTATATCGCGCCGGATGCGGATGTGCCAGAACAATATCGCGGTATCGGCATTCGTATTGAAGACGACATTGTGATTACCGAAACTGGCAACGAAAACCTCACCGCCAGCGTGGTGAAAAAGCCGGAAGAAATCGAAGCGTTGATGGCAGCTGCGAGAAAGCAATGAGCGTAATCATCGTCGGTGGCGGCATGGCGGGCGCGACGCTGGCGCTGGCTATTTCCCGGTTAAGTCACGGGGCGCTGCCGGTACATTTGATTGAAGCGACTGCGCCAGAGTCACATGCCCATCCGGGCTTTGATGGCCGGGCTATTGCGCTGGCGGCGGGCACCTGCCAGCAACTGGCACGTATCGGCGTCTGGCAATCTTTGGCTGATTGCGCAACCGCCATCACTACCGTGCATGTCAGCGATCGCGGTCATGCCGGATTCGTCACCCTCGCCGCAGAAGATTATCAACTGGCGGCGCTGGGGCAGGTTGTCGAGTTGCACAATGTCGGACAACGACTGTTTGCGCTGTTGCGCAAAGCGCCTGGCGTAACGCTGCACTGTCCGGATCGCGTTGCTAACGTTGCTCGTACTCAGAGTAACGTTGAGGTGAAACTGGAGAGTGGTGAGACGCTGACGGGGCGCGTGCTGGTAGCCGCTGACGGCACCCATTCAGCGTTAGCCACCGCGTGCGGCGTTGACTGGCAGCAGGAGCCTTACGAGCAACTGGCGGTGATTGCCAACGTTGCGACCTCCGTTGCGCACGAAGGACGCGCTTTTGAACGCTTCACGAAACATGGCCCGTTGGCGATGTTGCCGATGTCTGACGGACGCTGTTCGCTGGTCTGGTGTCATCCACTGGAACGGCGCGAAGAGGTACTGGCGTGGAGTGATGATGAGTTCTGCCGTGAACTCCAGTCTGCGTTTGGCTGGCGACTGGGACAAATTACTCATGCCGGAAAACGCAGTGCTTATCCGCTGGCGTTAACCCGCGCCGCCAAACCTATTACCCACCGCACCGTGCTGGTGGGCAATGCGGCGCAAACCCTGCACCCGATTGCCGGGCAAGGATTTAATCTCGGTATGCGTGATGTCATGAGCCTTGCTGAAACTCTGACTCAGGCGCAGGAACGCGGAGAGGATATCGGTGATTACGGCATTTTGTGCCGTTATCAGCAGCGTCGGCAGAGCGATAGCGAAGCAACCATCGGCGTCACGGACAGCCTTGTTCATCTTTTTGCCAACCGCTGGGCGCCGCTGGTTGTTGGGCGCAACATCGGGCTGATGGCAATGGAATTATTCACTCCGGCACGTGATGTGCTGGCGCAGCGCACCCTTGGTTGGGTGGCGCGTTGAAGGCGGTTTTAAGGAATAAACAATGCAAAGTGTTGATGTAGCCATTGTTGGCGGCGGCATGGTGGGGCTGGCGGTTGCCTGCGGCTTACAGGGTAGCGGCTTACGCGTTGCCGTACTGGAGCAGCGCGTACCGGAACCTCTGGCGGCGGATGCACCACCACAATTGCGCGTTTCGGCTATCAATGCCGCCAGCGAAAAATTACTTACCCGTCTTGGCGTCTGGCAGGACATTCTCTCCCGCAGAGCCAGTTGCTATCACGGCATGGAAGTGTGGGACAAAGACAGCTTTGGTCACATCTCGTTTGACGATCAGAGCATGGGCTATAGCCATCTTGGGCATATTGTTGAAAATTCAGTTATTCACTATGCGCTGTGGAACAAAGTGCAGCAGTCGTCAGATATCACCCTGCTAGCTCCTGCAGAATTACAGCAGGTCGCCTGGGGAGAGAACGAAACCTTCCTGACACTGAAAGACGGCAGTATGTTAACGGCGCGTCTGGTGATTGGCGCAGACGGGGCAAACTCCTGGTTGCGCAACAAAGCCGATATTCCGCTGACTTTCTGGGATTATCAGCATCACGCGCTGGTGGCGACCATTCGCACTGAAGAACCGCATGACGCAGTAGCGCGGCAGGTTTTCCATGGCGAAGGCATTCTGGCCTTTTTACCGCTTAGCGATCCGCATCTTTGTTCGATTGTCTGGTCACTGTCGCCAGAGGAAGCGCAGCGGATGCAGCAGGTAGGCGAAGACGAATTTAATCGCGCGTTAAATATCGCTTTTGATAATCGCCTGGGTTTATGCAAGGTTGAGAGCGAGCGTCAGGTGTTTCCGCTGACGGGGCGTTATGCGCGCCAGTTTGCCGCGCACCGTCTGGCGCTGGTGGGCGACGCCGCGCATACCATTCACCCGCTGGCGGGGCAGGGTGTTAATCTCGGCTTTATGGATGCTGCAGAGCTGATTGCTGAACTGAAACGGTTGCATCGTCAGGGGAAAGACATCGGGCAGTACATTTATCTGCGTCGCTATGAGCGTAGCCGCAAGCACAGTGCGGCGCTGATGCTGGCTGGTATGCAGGGATTCCGCGATCTGTTTTCCGGAGCCAATCCGGCGAAAAAACTGCTGCGCGATATTGGCCTGAAACTGGCCGACACGCTTCCTGGCGTTAAGCCACAACTTATCCGTCAGGCAATGGGATTGAATGATTTGCCTGAATGGCTGCGTTAAAAATTTCTCCTCAACTCTTTGTTTGATACCCATCACACTTTCTTCTCCCGGTTTTTTCGCCGGGAGATTTTCCTCATTTGAAATAAACTAATTTCACCATCAATTTCGCATTATATTTTCTAATGTTACTATTTTTTCATTGAGTGATTTTTGACATATTTTCAGTTCTTAATATTGGTTTATCCAAATCTGTTTCTTGAAAGCATCATATTTATATAAAAATAAAATAAATTTTTGGTTTTTTATTCTGTTGAGATTTTTGTATTTTTTAACCATAAGCTAATGTGATGATCAATTTTACCTTATGGTTAACCGTCTGTTTCGGTGGTAAGTTCAGGGAAAAGAGAACGATTGCGTTGGGGACCAGGAGTGGCTCCGATGCTGGGTTTCGTGGTGATATTTTCGCCATGAAAAGTTGTCAGCCCCGCTTATTCAATGAGGACAAGATGGCACAACAGACTCCTTTGTACGAACAACACACGCTTTGCGGCGCTCGCATGGTAGATTTCCACGGCTGGATGATGCCGCTGCATTACGGTTCGCAAATCGACGAACATCATGCGGTACGTACCGATGCCGGAATGTTTGATGTGTCACATATGACCATCGTCGATCTTCGCGGCTGCCGCACCCGGGAGTTTCTGCGTTATCTGCTGGCGAACGATGTGGCGAAGCTCACCAAAAGCGGCAAAGCCCTTTACTCGGGGATGTTGAATGCCTCTGGCGGTGTGATAGATGATCTCATCGTCTACTACTTTACTGAAGATTTCTTCCGCCTCGTTGTTAACTCCGCCACCCGCGAAAAAGACCTCTCCTGGATTACCCAACACGCTGAACCTTTCGGCATCGAAATTACCGTTCGTGATGACCTTTCCATGATTGCCGTGCAAGGGCCGAATGCGCAGGCAAAAGCTGCCACACTGTTTAATGACGCCCAGCGTCAGGCGGTGGAAGGGATGAAACCGTTCTTTGGCGTGCAGGCGGGCGATCTGTTTATTGCCACCACTGGTTATACCGGTGAAGCGGGCTACGAAATTGCGCTGCCCAATGAAAAAGCGGCGGATTTCTGGCGCGCGCTGGTGGAAGCGGGCGTTAAGCCATGCGGCCTGGGCGCGCGTGACACGCTGCGTCTGGAAGCGGGTATGAATCTTTATAGTCAGGAGATGGACGAAACCATCTCTCCTTTAGCCGCCAATATGGGCTGGACTATCGCCTGGGAACCGGCAGATCGTGACTTTATTGGTCGTGAAGCTCTGGAAGCGCAGCGTGAACATGGCACAGAAAAACTGGTTGGTCTGGTGATGACCGAAAAAGGCGTGCTGCGTAATGAACTGCCGGTACGTTTTACTGACGCGCAGGGCAACCAGCATGAAGGCATTATCACCAGCGGTACTTTCTCCCCGACGCTGGGTTACAGCATTGCGCTGGCGCGCGTGCCGGAAGGTATTGGTGAAACAGCGATTGTGCAAATTCGCAACCGTGAAATGCCGGTTAAAGTGACGAAACCTGTTTTTGTGCGTAACGGCAAAGCCGTCGCGTGATTTACTTTTTTGGAGATTGATTGATGAGCAACGTACCAGCAGAACTGAAATACAGCAAAGAACACGAATGGCTGCGTAAAGAAGCCGACGGCACTTACACCGTTGGCATCACCGAACACGCTCAGGAGCTGTTAGGCGATATGGTGTTTGTTGACCTGCCGGAAGTGGGCGCAACGGTTAGCGCGGGCGATGACTGCGCGGTTGCCGAATCAGTAAAAGCGGCGTCAGACATTTATGCGCCAGTAAGCGGTGAAATCGTGGCGGTAAACGACGCACTGAGCGATTCCCCGGAACTGGTGAACAGCGAACCGTATGCAGGCGGTTGGATCTTTAAAATCAAAGCCAGCGATGAAAGCGAACTGGATTCACTGCTGGATGCGACCGCATACGAAGCATTGTTAGAAGACGAGTAACGGCTTTATTCCTCTTCTGCGGGAGAGGATCAGGGTGAGGAAATTTACGCCTCACCCTCACTCTCTTCGCAAGGAGAGAGGTTCACAATTCACTGCACGTTTCAGGAACCATCGCTCATGACACAGACGTTAAGCCAGCTTGAAAACAGCGGCGCTTTTATTGAACGCCATATCGGACCGGACGCCGCGCAACAGCAAGAAATGCTGAATGCCGTTGGTGCACAATCGTTAAACGCGCTGACCGGCCAGATTGTGCCGAAAGATATTCAGCTTGCGACTCCGCCGCAGGTTGGCGCACCGGCGACCGAATACGCCGCACTGGCAGAACTCAAGGCTATTGCCAGTCGCAATAAACGCTTCACGTCTTACATCGGCATGGGTTACACCGCCGTGCAGTTACCGCCGGTTATCCTGCGTAACATGCTGGAAAATCCGGGCTGGTATACCGCGTATACCCCGTATCAACCTGAAGTTTCTCAGGGGCGCCTTGAAGCACTACTCAACTTCCAGCAGGTAACGCTGGATCTGACCGGGCTGGATATGGCTTCGGCGTCTCTGCTGGACGAAGCTACTGCTGCCGCCGAAGCAATGGCGATGGCTAAACGCGTCAGCAAACTGAAAAATGCCAATCGCTTCTTCGTTGCTTCTGACGTTCATCCGCAAACGCTGGATGTGGTTCGCACCCGTGCAGCAACCTTTGGTTTTGAAATCATTGTCGATGACGCGCAAAAAGTGCTCGATCATCAGGACGTCTTCGGCGTGCTGTTACAGCAGGTCGGTACTACTGGTGAAATTCACGACTACACTGCGCTTATCAGCGAACTGAAATCACGCAAAATTGTGGTCAGCGTTGCCGCCGATATTATGGCGCTGGTGCTGTTAACTGCGCCGGGTAAACAGGGCGCGGATATTGTTTTTGGTTCGGCGCAACGCTTCGGCGTGCCGATGGGCTACGGTGGCCCACACGCAGCATTCTTTGCGGCGAAAGATGAATACAAACGCTCAATGCCGGGGCGCATTATCGGCGTATCGAAAGATGCGGCTGGTAATACTGCGCTACGCATGGCAATGCAGACTCGTGAACAACATATTCGTCGCGAGAAAGCGAACTCGAACATTTGTACTTCCCAGGTTCTGCTGGCAAACATCGCCAGTCTGTATGCCGTTTATCACGGTCCGGTTGGTCTGAAACGTATCGCTAACCGTATTCATCGTCTGACCGATATTTTGGCTGCGGGGCTGCAACAAAAAGGTCTGAAGCTGCGCCATGCGCACTATTTCGACACCCTTTGTGTGGAAGTGGCAGACAAAGCGGGTGTACTGACGCGTGCCGAAGCGGCTGAAATCAACCTGCGTAGCGATATCCTGAACGCGGTTGGGATCACCCTTGATGAAACCACCACGCGTGAAAACGTGATGCAGCTTTTCAGCGTGCTGCTGGGCGATAACCACGGACTGGACATCGACACGCTGGACAAAGACGTGGCTCACGACAGCCGCTCTATTCAGCCTGCGATGCTGCGCGACGACGAAATCCTCACTCATCCGGTGTTTAATCGCTACCACAGCGAAACCGAAATGATGCGCTATATGCACTCGCTGGAGCGTAAAGATCTGGCGCTGAATCAGGCGATGATCCCGCTGGGCTCCTGCACCATGAAACTGAACGCCGCCGCCGAGATGATCCCAATCACCTGGCCGGAATTTGCCGAACTGCACCCGTTCTGCCCGCCGGAACAGGCCGAAGGTTATCAGCAGATGATTGCGCAGTTGGCTGACTGGCTGGTGAAACTGACCGGTTACGACGCCGTTTGTATGCAGCCGAACTCTGGCGCACAGGGCGAATATGCGGGTCTGCTGGCGATTCGTCATTATCATGAAAGCCGCAACGAAGGGCATCGCGATATCTGCCTGATCCCGGCTTCTGCGCACGGAACTAACCCCGCTTCCGCGCATATGGCGGGGATGCAAGTGGTGGTTGTGGCGTGTGATAAAAACGGCAACATCGATCTGACTGATCTGCGCGCGAAAGCGGAACAGGCGGGCGATAATCTCTCCTGCATCATGGTGACCTATCCTTCCACCCACGGCGTGTACGAAGAAACGATCCGTGAAGTGTGTGAAGTTGTACACCAGTTCGGCGGTCAGGTTTACCTTGATGGCGCGAACATGAACGCCCAGGTTGGCATCACCTCGCCGGGTTTTATTGGCGCGGACGTTTCGCACCTCAACCTGCATAAAACTTTCTGCATTCCGCACGGCGGTGGCGGCCCAGGTATGGGACCGATCGGCGTGAAAGCGCATCTGGCGCCGTTTGTACCGGGTCATAGCGTGGTGCAAATCGAAGGCATGTTAACCCGTCAGGGCGCGGTTTCTGCGGCACCGTTCGGTAGCGCATCCATTCTGCCAATCAGCTGGATGTACATCCGCATGATGGGCGCAGAAGGGCTGAAAAAAGCAAGCCAGGTGGCAATTCTTAACGCCAACTATATTGCCAGCCGCCTGCAGGATGCTTTCCCGGTGCTGTATACCGGTCGCGACGGTCGCGTGGCGCACGAATGTATTCTCGATATTCGTCCGCTGAAAGAAGAAACCGGCATCAGCGAACTGGATATTGCCAAGCGCCTGATCGACTACGGTTTCCACGCGCCGACGATGTCGTTCCCGGTGGCGGGGACGCTGATGGTTGAACCGACCGAATCTGAAAGCAAAGTGGAACTGGATCGCTTTATCGACGCGATGCTGGCTATCCGCGCAGAAATTGACCAGGTGAAAGCCGGTGTCTGGCCGCTGGAAGATAACCCGCTGGTGAACGCGCCGCACATTCAGAGCGAACTGGTTGCCGAGTGGACGCATCCGTACAGCCGCGAAGTTGCGGTATTCCCGGCAGGCGTGGCAGACAAATACTGGCCGACGGTGAAACGTCTGGATGATGTTTACGGAGACCGTAACCTGTTCTGCTCCTGCGTACCGATTAGCGAATACCAGTAATTCACTGATTCGACTATCTTCTAAAGGCGCTTCGGCGCCTTTGAGGCTGATGACAAACTCAACATTGCCTGATGCACTTCGTTTATCAGGCCTACATGGTCTCTGCAATGTATTGAATTTGCACGATCTTGTAGGCTGGATAAGGCGTTCACGCCACATCCGGCATAAAAACGCACTTTGTCATCAATTTGAAAGGCGCTTCGGCGCCTTTATTTTTGGGGAAAACAAATGGCTATAGCACTTGTGACCGGTGGCAGTCGCGGCATCGGGCGGGCAACTGCGCTGCTGCTGGCAAAAGAAGGGTATACGGTGGCGGTTAATTATCAACAAAACCTCCATGCGGCGCAGGAGGTGGTGAGCTTAATAACTAAAGCCGGTGGTAAGGCATTCGTGCTCCAGGCGGATATCAGCGACGAAAATCAGGTCATCGCAATGTTCACAGCAATCGATCAGCGTGATGAACCGTTAGCCGCGCTGGTCAATAACGCAGGAATTTTGTTTACCCAATGCACAGTGGAAAATCTCACCGCAGAGCGAATCAACCGAGTACTTTCCACCAACGTGACGGGGTATTTTCTCTGCTGCCGCGAGGCGGTAAAACGCATGGCGCTGAAAAACGGCGGCAGTGGCGGCGCTATCGTCAATGTTTCTTCGGTAGCAGCCAGGCTGGGATCACCCGGAGAATACGTTGATTATGCGGCATCGAAAGGGGCGATTGATACGTTAACCACAGGACTGTCGCTGGAAGTCGCCGCGCAGGGAATTCGCGTTAACGGCGTGCGGCCTGGGTTTATTTATACCGAAATGCACGCCAGCGGTGGCGAACCTGGACGCGTCGATCGCGTTAAGTCGAACATCCCCATGCAGCGCGGCGGACAGGCGGAAGAGGTCGCGCAGGCCATTGTCTGGCTGTTAAGCGATAAAGCCTCTTATGTCACGGGAAGTTTTATCGATTTGGCGGGTGGGAAATAAAGCAGGAAAGTTGTCTGACCGGATGCAACGCAACAAGCATTGCATCCGGTACTTCATCTACTTAAAGTTTCTCGCCGTTGCTGGCAATCACTTCTTTGTACCAGTTAAAGCTCTTCTTACGTGAACGCGACATATCACCAGTACCGTCGTCATGTTTATTCACATAGATAAAACCGTAGCGTTTGCTGTACTGCCCGGTGGTGAACGATACACAGTCGATGCAGCCCCACGGCGTGTAGCCCATCAGATCCACACCATCGTAAGTCACCGCTTTTTTCATCTCGTCAATATGGGCGCGCAGGTAGTCAATGCGGTAGTCGTCGTTGATGCTACCATCTTCTTCCACTTTGTCGTAAGCGCCAAAACCGTTTTCGACAATAAACAGCGGCTTCTGGTAACGCTCATACAATTCGCAAAGCGCGTAACGCAGGCCCACCGGATCAATCTGCCAGCCCCAGTCAGACGCTTTAACATACGGGTTCGGTACGCTGCCTTCGAAACCAGAAATTGCATCGCCGGTGCCGCCTTCGGCCTTCACCGCGTTGGTCATGTAATAGCTGAAGCCAAGATAATCGCAGGTGCCTTCGCGCAGTACATCGAGATCGCCGTCTTCCATTTTGATGTTAAATCCGCGACGTTCCCACTCGTTCAATACATAAGAAGGGTAGTAGCCGCGTAGCTGGACATCGGTAAAGACGTAACGTTCGCGCATCGACTCCTGGGCAAACATTACATCGTCCGGGTTACAGGAGTAAGGATAGAGCGGCACCATCGCCAGCATACAGCCGACTTTCATCTCCGGGTTAATGCGACGCGCAGCTTTCACTGCCAGGGCGCTGGCGACAAACTGGTGATGCAGCACCTGATACATCGTCTCTTCCGGGTTTTCATGTTCGGTATACACCACGCCGGAGCAGCAGTAACCGAACAGCGGCGCACGCCAGTTACGCTGGTTGTTAATTTCGTTGAAGGTCATCCAGTATTTGACTTTGTGCTTATAGCGTTCAAATACCACTTGTGCGAAACGGACAAAGAAATCAACCACTTTACGGTTGGTCCAGCTACCGTATTGCTGCACCAGATGTAGCGGCATTTCAAAGTGGGAGAGGGTGATCACCGGTTCGATATTGTATTTCAGCAGTTCATCGAACATATCGTCGTAAAACTTCAGCCCTTCTTCGTTTGGCTGAGCTTCATCGCCTTTGGGGAAAATGCGCGTCCAGGCGATGGAAGTACGAAAACATTTGAAGCCCATTTCTGCGAAGAGCTTGATGTCTTCCTTGTAGTGACCGTAAAAATCTACCGCTTCATGGTTCGGATAGTATTTGCCCGGCAAGACTTCTTTGGTGATTTCGCGCGGCACGCCGTGTGCGCCACCGGTCAGTACGTCACAAATACTCGGCCCTTTGCCGCCTTTGTTCCAGCCGCCTTCGACCTGATGAGCGGCAACTGCGCCGCCCCATAAGAAATCTTTCGGTAAGGTGAGTTTTTTCACTATCATAGGCTCCAGATGAGTCAATTCTTACAGGAAATAGTACCATGCAGCCAAACGACATCACTTTTTTTCAACGATTCCAGGATGACATTCTGGCAGGGCGTAAAACCATCACAATCCGTGACGAGTCTGAATCGCACTTTAAAGCTGGCGATGTGCTTCGTGTCGGGCGCTTTGAAGATGACGGCTATTTTTGCACCATTGAAGTCACTGCAACCTCAACGGTGACGCTGGATACTCTCACAGAAAAACACGCACAACAGGAAAATATGACCCTGGCTGAATTGAAAAAGGTCATTGCTGACATCTATCCCGATCAGACACAGTTTTATGTGATTGAATTTAAATGTCTTTAAATTGAACTCACGCCTGTTAGTTGAAATTTTGCATTTAATTTCATGATTTTTCGGAGATTAATCTCAAATCAGAATTTATTTTAGCTAACAGGTGTTCACTGGAACTATTCTCAGTTACGCTGGAGATGTATACACGTGCGTGTACGTTTCTCCGGAGTAAGTTATGGTTCAGAAGCCTCTCATTAAGCAGGGATATTCGCTGGCAGAGGAAATTGCCAACAGCGTCAGTCACGGTATTGGACTGGTGTTTGGTATCGTCGGGTTGGTATTGCTACTGGTTCAGGCGGTGGATCTCAATGCCAGCGCCACGGCGATAACCAGTTACAGCCTCTATGGCGGCAGTATGATCCTGCTGTTCCTCGCTTCGACGCTTTATCATGCCATTCCTCATCAACGGGCAAAAATGTGGCTGAAGAAATTTGACCACTGCGCCATTTATCTGTTGATTGCCGGAACCTACACGCCGTTTTTGCTGGTGGGGCTGGATTCTCCGTTAGCGCGCGGGCTGATGATTGTTATCTGGAGCCTGGCATTGCTGGGGATTCTGTTCAAACTGACCATCGCGCACCGATTTAAAATCTTATCTCTGGTGACCTATCTGGCGATGGGCTGGCTGTCGCTGGTGGTGATTTATGAAATGGCAGTTAAGCTGGCGGCAGGCAGCGTTACCTTACTGGCGGTCGGTGGCGTGGTTTACTCGCTTGGCGTGGTTTTCTACGTCTGCAAACGCATTCCCTACAACCACGCCATCTGGCACGGCTTTGTGCTCGGCGGTAGCGTGTGCCATTTTCTGGCGATCTATTTGTATATTGGGCAGGCGTAATTGGTATGCCTTTGTAGGAATGAAAAGACACACCAGCGTCGCATCAGGCATCAGAGCGCAACTGCCGGATGCGGCGTGAACGCCTTATCCGGCCTACGGGCTACGTCCCTGTTGTGATAAAGGCACCAAATCCCAGGCCTGATAAGGCGCGTCAGCGTCGCATCAGGCAATAGATGCCCGAAGCGATACAGAAATTTACTCTTCCAGCGAATACGGCAGCGGCTCGATATGCAATGTATTCGCATCGTCACGAACGCGGAAAACGCTGTCCGGTTCCATGTCGTTATTCATGACGACCTGCACTACGACCTGCCCATCTTCCAGTTTGACCGCCGCCAGCACGGTTCCGGTACGACGCCAGTTTTCGCCCATTTTCAGCTCTAAGTCTTCACCTGCTTCCGGCAGCCGGCTGGCGCTACCTGCCAGCAACCAGAGCGCGCGTTTGTTGGCACCACGGAATTTTGCTCGCGCTACCATCTCTTGCCCGGTATAGCAGCCTTTCTTAAAGCTGATGCCGCCCAGCGCCTGGAGGTTGGTCGCCTGGGGGATAAACTGCCCGCTGTTAGGCGCATCAATCACCGGGAAACCCGCTTCAATGTTTAATGCCAGCCACTGTTGGCTATTATTCAGTTCCGCTTCGCCGCGAAGCTTGTCGGTCAGCACACTGGCGGTAGTTTCATCGGTCACGATCAGAAAACGTTCTGCTGGGTGTTCAAACCAAAGCAGTGTCGTCACACCTTCTCTGACCGCCTGTTTTTCCTTCGAAGGCAGTTCGCTAAAGAGATTTGCCAGCGCGGCGCGAGCCTGAAAACCGGCAACACCGAGAAGCACACGCTCGTCGTCTGGCGCGATGGTCACTTTAGAAAATACCGCATATTTTTTCAGTTCAGTCAGTTGCGATTCACGCACGCTGCGCCGTTCAATCCACGCAAAGCCATCGCCATCGCGAAACAGACGCAAATTGCTCCACATTTTACCTTTAGCATCGCAATGTGCGGCGAGCAGGTGCTGATCTTCTGTCATCTGGCTGACATCTGCTGTCACCTGACCCTGCATATATTTTTCGCTGTCCGCGCCAGTAATGGTGGCAAGCGCCCAGTCATCAAGCGTCATCAGCGTCAGCGGTAAACGGGCAGAAGCCGTAGGCTGACGGGGAGGAAAAGGTGTAAAAGCCATAATAGAGTCCTGAGTTGCTTAACGGCGTATTAATGACTAATGGTAAAAGAGCTATGAGGCAATGCAAGTGCTTTCACTACGCGATCTGTGCCTTCTGCGAGGCGACTTCCAAAAAAATGAAGCCTTTGAATTGTTGTGGATTAATTTCGCGATCGTGATTGTGTTTACCGATATTCCCGCAAAAGAAGTCGAAAAACACGTTACAATAGCCAGGTACTGGATTTTCGTGAGACAGGAAGAAGATGGACATTAACAACAAAGCCCGCATTCATTGGGCATGCCGCCGTGGTATGCGCGAACTCGATATTTCAATCATGCCGTTTTTCGAACATGAGTACGACAGCTTAAGCGATGACGAAAAACGCATCTTTATTCGTCTGCTGGAATGTGACGATCCCGATTTGTTCAACTGGCTGATGAATCACGGTAAACCGGCCGATGCAGAACTGGAAATGATGGTCCGACTCATCCAGACACGGAACCGGGAACGTGGTCCTGTGGCAATCTGAACTGCGCGTCTCCTGGCGCGCGCAGTGGCTTTCCTTGCTGATTCATGGGCTGGTTGCCGCTGTTATTTTGCTCATGCCCTGGCCGCTTAGTTACACCCCGTTATGGCTGGTGTTGCTTTCGCTGGTGGTGTTTGATTGCGTCCGCAGCCAGCGGCGCATTAATGCTCGCCAGGGAGAGATTCGTCTGCTGATGGATGGGCGTTTGCGCTGGCAGGGGCAGGAGTGGAGCATCGTCAAAGCGCCGTGGATGATTAAAAGCGGCATGATGTTGCGTCTACGTTCTGATAGCGGCAAACGTCAGCATCTGTGGCTGGCAGCAGACAGCATGGATGAAGCCGAATGGCGGGATTTGCGGCGGATTTTGTTACAGCAGGAGACGCAAAGATAATGGCGACGGCAAAGCGAGTGCGCTATGCCGTCAGTAATCTCAGGCGTAATGCTCTGCCATTTCGTTGAGGATTTGCTCACACCAGCTCTGAATACGCTCGTCGCTAAGGTCATACTGGTTAGTTTCGTCCAGCGCCAGACCCACGAACAGTTGTCCGTCAGCAATCACCGGTTTCGGGCTGGTAAACTCATATCCTTCCGTGGGCCAGTAGCCGACGAACTTCACGCCTTTGGTCGAGAGTTTGTCATGCAGCATACCGAGTGCATCGAGGAACCACTCACCATATCCCAGTTGATCGCCTAATCCATATAGCGCAACAATTTTACCTTTGAGATTCAGGTCGTCGAGCTGATCCCAGACGGCTTCCCAGTCTTCCTGGATTTCGCCAAAATCCCAGGTCGGGATACCCAGAATGAGCACATCGTACTGCTCCATTAATTTCGGGGAGTCGTCCTTGAGGTTATGTAAGGTCACCAGTTCTGGGCCGATAATATCGCGGATTTTTTCTGCCGCCATTTCGGTGTAACAGGTGCTGGAACCGTAAAAAAGACCCATATTCATAACGTAAGCTTCTCGATTCTGCTGTGGCTTTTGCGGCTAGTGTATCAGAATCGCTTTAGTCACGGCACAATAAGGCATAATGGATCAAACGAGTAACGATAAGGGGCGCAAGTGAAACAGGATCTGGCATGCATCGAGCAGTTTCTTGATGCCCTGTGGCTGGAGAAAAATCTGGCAGAAAATACGTTGAACGCATATCGTCGCGATCTGTCAATGATGGTGGAGTGGTTGCATCATCGTGGATTGACGCTGGCAACGGCGCAAAGCGGCGACTTACAGGCATTACTGGCAGAACGGCTGGAAGGCGGGTATAAAGCCACCAGTTCCGCTCGTTTGCTGAGTGCGGTGCGCCGATTGTTCCAGTATCTTTATCGCGAAAAGTTCCGTGAAGACGATCCCAGTGCGCATCTTGCTTCGCCGAAATTACCCCAGCGTCTACCGAAAGATTTAAGTGAAGCGCAAGTCGAAAGGTTATTGCAGGCACCGTTGGTTGATCATCCTCTGGAGCTACGCGACAAAGCGATGCTCGAAGTGCTGTATGCTACCGGATTGCGTGTCTCTGAACTTGTAGGGTTGACGATGAGCGATATCAGCTTGCGTCAGGGCGTGGTGCGGGTAATCGGTAAAGGCAATAAAGAACGCCTGGTGCCGTTAGGTGAAGAGGCAGTCTACTGGCTGGAAACCTATCTGGAACACGGGCGACCGTGGTTGCTAAACGGTGTGTCGATTGATGTACTGTTTCCCAGCCAGCGTGCGCAGCAGATGACGAGACAAACTTTCTGGCATCGCATTAAACATTATGCCGTGCTGGCGGGTATCGACAGCGAAAAGCTGTCACCGCATGTGTTGCGTCACGCTTTTGCCACTCATTTATTAAATCATGGTGCGGATTTACGCGTGGTACAGATGCTACTGGGCCACAGCGATCTTTCCACCACGCAAATTTATACGCATGTCGCTACTGAGCGTCTGCGGCAACTTCATCAACAGCATCACCCTCGGGCGTGATAGCTGAAAAGAACGGGATGACTTATGAAGAAAGGTTTTATGTTGTTTACTTTGTTGACGGCGTTTTCTGGCTTTGCTCAGGCTGATGACACGGCAATTCAACAAACGCTAGCCAAAATGGGCATTAAAAGCAGCGATATTCAGCCAGCACCCGTGGCAGGCATGAAGACAGTTCTGACTAACAGCGGTGTGTTGTACATCACCGATGATGGTAAACACATCATTCAGGGGCCAATGTATGACGTTAGCGGCGCGGCACCGATCAACGTCACCAACCAGATGCTGTTAAAGCAACTGAATGCGCTGGAAAAAGAGATGATTATCTACAAAGCGCCGCAAGAAAAGCACGTCATCACCGTGTTTACCGACATTACCTGCGGTTACTGCCACAAAATGCATGAGCAGATGGCTGACTACAACGCGCTGGGGATCACCGTGCGTTATCTCGCGTTCCCGCGCCAGGGGCTGGAGAGCCAGGCTGAACAACAAATGAAAGCCATCTGGTGTGCAAAAGATAAAAACAAAGCGTTTGATGATGTGATGGCAGGTAAAGCTGCCACTCCGGCAAGTTGCGATATTGATATTGCCGACCATTACGCACTTGGCGTACAGCTTGGCGTTAGCGGTACTCCGGCAGTTGTGCTGAGCAATGGCACACTTGTTCCGGGTTACCAGCCGCCGAAAGCGATGAAAGAATTCCTCGACGAACATCAAAAAATGACCAGCGGTAAATAATTCGCGTGAAACAACAGATACAACTTCGTCGTCGTGAAGTCGACGAAACGGCAGACTTGCCCGCTGACTTGCCCCCCTTGCTGCGGCGTTTATACGCCAGTCGGGGCGTGCGCAGCGCGCAGGAACTGGAGCGCAGCGTTAAAGGTATGCTGCCCTGGCAGCAACTGAGCGGTGTCGAAAAGGCCGTTGAGATCCTTTACAACGCTTTTCGCGAAGGAACGCGGATTATTGTGGTCGGGGATTTCGATGCCGACGGTGCCACCAGCACAGCTCTTAGCGTGCTGGCGATGCGTTCTCTCGGCTGTGACAACATCGACTACCTTGTACCGAACCGTTTCGAAGACGGTTACGGCTTAAGTCCTGAAGTGGTCGATCAAGCTCATGCGCGTGGTGCGCAGTTGATTGTAACGGTTGATAACGGCATTTCTTCTCACGCAGGAGTTGAACATGCTCGCTCGTTGGGCATTCCGGTTATTGTTACCGATCATCACTTGCCTGGCGAAACTTTACCTGCGGCGGAAGCCATTATTAATCCTAATCTGCGTGACTGCGAGTTCCCGTCGAAATCGCTGGCAGGCGTTGGCGTTGCGTTTTATCTGATGCTGGCGTTACGCACCTTTTTGCGCGATCGGGGGTGGTTCGATGAGCGTGGTATCGCAATACCGAATCTGGCGGAATTGCTGGATCTGGTGGCGCTGGGTACGGTGGCGGACGTAGTGCCGCTGGACGCCAATAATCGCATTCTGACCTGGCAGGGGATGAGTCGCATTCGTGCCGGGAAATGCCGCCCGGGGATTAAAGCTCTGCTGGAAGTGGCAAACCGCGATGCACAAAAACTCGCTGCCAGCGATTTAGGTTTTGCGCTGGGGCCGCGTCTCAATGCCGCCGGACGACTGGATGATATGTCCGTTGGCGTGGCACTGTTACTTTGCGACAACATCGGCGAAGCGCGCGTTCTGGCTAATGAGCTTGATGCACTAAACCAGACGCGAAAAGAGATTGAACAGGGAATGCAGGTCGAAGCACTGACCTTGTGCGAGCAACTGGAGCGTAGCCGCGATACGCTGCCTGGCGGGCTGGCAATGTATCACCCTGAATGGCATCAGGGCGTCGTTGGTATTCTGGCTTCGCGCATCAAAGAGCGTTTTCATCGTCCGGTTATCGCCTTTGCGCCTGCGGGCGACGGTACGCTGAAAGGTTCTGGTCGCTCCATCCAGGGATTGCATATGCGTGATGCGCTGGAGCGGTTAGACACGCTCTACCCTGGCATGATGCTCAAGTTTGGCGGTCATGCGATGGCGGCAGGATTGTCGCTGGAAGAGGACAAATTCGAACTCTTTCAGCAACGCTTTGGCGAACTGGTTACCGAGTGGCTGGATCCGGCATTATTACAGGGTGAAGTAGTTTCCGACGGCCCGTTAAGTGCAGCGGAGATGACCATGGAAGTTGCGCAACTGCTGCGTGATGCTGGTCCGTGGGGGCAGATGTTCCCGGAACCGCTGTTTGACGGTCATTTTCGCCTGCTGCAACAGCGGTTGGTGGGAGAGCGCCATCTGAAGGTTATGGTTGAACCGGTCGGCGGCGGCCCGCTGCTGGATGGTATTGCTTTTAATGTCGATACCGCCCTCTGGCCGGATAACGGCGTTCGTGAAGTACAACTGGCCTACAAGCTGGATATCAACGAGTTTCGTGGCAACCGCAGTCTACAGATTATCATCGATAATATCTGGCCACTTTAGCATCGTCTTCTCTATAAAAAAGAGTGTGGATTGGGTACAATCCCGCTCTTATCACCGCATTTTGACTAGCTCAATAAAAGAAATCAGACCATGTTTGAAATTAATCCGGTAAATAATCGCATTCAGGACCTCACGGAACGCTCCGACGTTCTTAGGGGGTATCTTTGACTACGACGCCAAGAAAGAGCGTCTGGAAGAAGTAAACGCCGAGCTGGAACAGCCGGATGTCTGGAACGAACCCGAACGCGCACAGGCGCTGGGTAAAGAGCGTTCCTCCCTCGAGGCTGTTGTCGATACCCTCGACCAAATGAAACAAGGGCTGGAAGATGTTTCCGGTCTGCTGGAACTGGCTGTAGAAGCTGACGACGAAGAAACCTTTAACGAAGCCGTTGCTGAACTCGACGCCCTGGAAGAAAAACTGGCGCAGCTTGAGTTCCGCCGCATGTTCTCCGGCGAATATGACAGCGCCGACTGCTACCTTGATATCCAGGCTGGTTCCGGCGGTACGGAAGCGCAGGACTGGGCAAGTATGCTTGAGCGTATGTATCTGCGCTGGGCAGAATCGCGCGGTTTCAAAACTGAAATTATCGAAGAGTCGGAAGGTGAAGTAGCGGGTATCAAATCCGTGACTATCAAGATCTCCGGCGATTACGCTTATGGTTGGCTGCGCACAGAAACCGGTGTTCACCGTCTGGTGCGTAAAAGCCCGTTTGACTCCGGCGGTCGTCGCCACACGTCGTTTAGTTCCGCGTTTGTTTACCCAGAAGTGGATGACGATATTGATATCGAAATCAACCCAGCGGATCTGCGCATTGATGTCTATCGCGCGTCCGGTGCGGGCGGTCAGCACGTTAACCGTACCGAATCTGCGGTGCGTATTACTCACATCCCGACCGGGATTGTGACCCAGTGCCAGAACGACCGTTCCCAGCACAAGAACAAAGACCAGGCCATGAAGCAGATGAAAGCAAAACTTTATGAACTGGAGATGCAGAAGAAGAATGCTGAGAAACAGGCGATGGAAGACAATAAATCTGACATCGGCTGGGGCAGCCAGATTCGTTCTTATGTCCTTGATGACTCCCGCATTAAAGATCTGCGCACCGGGGTTGAAACCCGCAACACGCAGGCAGTGCTGGATGGCAGCCTGGATCAATTTATCGAAGCAAGTTTGAAAGCTGGGTTATAAGGAACCAACATGTCTGAACAACACGTACAAGGCACTGACGCGGTAACCGATCTTAACAATGAACTGAAAACTCGTCGCGAAAAGCTGGCGAACCTGCGCGAGCAGGGGATTGCCTTTCCGAATGATTTTCGTCGCGACCATACTTCTGACCAACTGCATACAGACTTCGACGGTAAAGAGAACGAAGAGCTGGAAGAGTTGAACATCGAAGTTGCTGTAGCTGGTCGCATGATGACTCGCCGAATTATGGGTAAAGCCTCTTTCGTTACCCTGCAGGACGTCGGTGGTCGCATTCAGCTGTATGTAGCTCGTGATGATCTGCCGGAAGGCGTTTATAACGATCAATTTAAGAAATGGGATCTTGGCGATATTATCGGCGCAAAAGGTAAGCTGTTTAAAACCAAAACCGGCGAACTGTCTATCCACTGCACCGAGCTGCGTCTGCTGACCAAAGCACTGCGCCCGCTGCCAGACAAATTCCACGGCTTGCAAGATCAGGAAGCGCGTTATCGTCAGCGTTATCTGGATCTCATCTCTAACGATGATTCCCGCAACACCTTTAAAGTGCGTTCACAGATCCTCTCTGGCATTCGCCAGTTCATGGTGAATCGCGGCTTTATGGAAGTTGAAACCCCGATGATGCAGGTGATCCCGGGCGGTGCGGCAGCACGTCCGTTTATTACCCATCACAACGCGCTGGATCTCGACATGTACCTGCGTATTGCGCCGGAACTGTACCTCAAGCGTCTGGTGGTTGGCGGTTTTGAACGCGTGTTCGAAATCAACCGTAACTTCCGTAACGAAGGTATCTCCGTGCGCCATAACCCAGAGTTCACCATGATGGAACTCTATATGGCTTACGCGGATTACAAAGATCTGATCGAACTGACCGAATCGCTGTTCCGCACTCTGGCTCAGGATATTCTCGGTAAGACTGAAGTAACCTACGGTGATGTGGTACTGGACTTCGGTAAGCCGTTCGAAAAACTGACCATGCGTGAAGCGATTAAGAAATATCGCCCGGAAACCGACATGGCAGACCTGGATAACTTTGACTCTGCGAAAGCGATTGCTGAATCTCTCGGCATTCACGTTGAGAAGAGCTGGGGGCTGGGTCGTATTGTGACCGAGATCTTTGACGAAGTGGCAGAAGCGAATCTGATTCAGCCGACCTTCATTACTGAATACCCGGCTGAAGTTTCTCCGCTGGCGCGTCGTAACGACGTCAACCCGGAAATCACCGATCGCTTTGAATTCTTTATTGGCGGTCGTGAGATTGGTAACGGCTTTAGCGAACTGAACGATGCAGAAGATCAGGCGCAGCGTTTCCTGGATCAGGTTGCGGCGAAAGACGCAGGCGACGATGAAGCAATGTTCTACGATGAAGATTACGTTACTGCACTGGAACATGGTCTGCCGCCGACAGCAGGTCTGGGAATTGGTATCGACCGTATGGTTATGCTTTTCACCAACAGCCATACTATCCGCGACGTTATTCTGTTCCCGGCGATGCGTCCGGTAAAATAAGTATTACGCGTAAGCACATAACCCCGGCAACCGTCGGGGTTTTTTATTTAAGCTGTGTAAATGCAGACAATTGTTTTCTGGCTTCGCTATTGGCTGCCTGCATCACCATCCACGGGCTGAATGCCCACGGCGTGGCATCAATACCGCGTAATACATCTGCTAAATCACACCATTGATAATCCATCACTTCATCATTGTTGGGCTGCAACTCGCTGATCACGCGTGCGGCAAATACCGGGCACACTTCATTTTCGACAATGCCACTCGGATCGGTGACGCGGTAGTGAAAGTCAGGATAGACCGGTTCTGGTGATGTTATTTCCACACCCAGTTCAAAGCGGCAACGGCGGATCACCGCGTCTTCGTTGCTTTCTCCCAATTGTGGATGCCCACAAACCGAGTTTGTCCACACACCCGGCCATGCTTTTTTGCTCAGTGCGCGGCGGGTAACTAATAATTGCCCTTTGGCATTAAACAGCCAACTGGAGAACGCGAGATGTAAGGGGGTATTTGCCGTGTGTGCAGCATATTTTTCCAGTGTACCCGAAGGGACTCCCTGTGCATTCAGTAAAATGACGTGTTCCGTTTGCATAATTTCTCACATGTAATTCTAATCACTCGTCATTATAGATAACAGAAGTGTTAAATGATTAACCAAGTGAGCGTTTATCGACAACCGCCCGTTTTGAGCGGATGCCGACAGAGAAAGAACATTTAAAAAAGCAACATCATATATTTGAAGCGGCTTTCAATAGCCATTGCAACGCAGTCAGAAATGACAGGAATGGAGATCATTAAGAGTAATAACAGACTGAATATAGCGCGCATTAAAAGATTCATATTATTCTCCATGCTCATTTTTCTTCAGCTTGCGCATCAGAAGCCACATACGTACTGTCCTGACTTTTAGATCTTTATCAGAGACGGATTCCTTTACCAGGTCAGCATGATGCTGATAGCCATTAAAGAAGACGTTCAGCACAACGGCGCTAAGGGTTGCGAGCATAATGCCGCTATGCAGCAATGGTTGCAGTACGGCCGGTAATTTAGAAAAAAAATCGTGAGAAAGCGTCGGAGTCATGCCAACGCCGAGACTGATTGCCACAATATAGAGGTTGTAACGGTTGGTGGTGTAGTTACAGCGCGACAGAATCCGAATCCCTGTAGCCAGCACCATGCCGAACATCACCAGCCCCGCGCCGCCCAGCACAAATTGCGGAATGGAAGCCACCAGCACCGCCATTTTGGGCACCATGCCGAACAGAATTAAAATAATCCCCGAAGAAATACACACCCAGCGGCTATGAACGCGCGTCACGCTGACCAGACCGACGTTTTGTGAAAAAGATGTATGCGGAAAACTGTTAAACGTTCCGCCGATCATGGTTCCTACGCCATCCACGCGCAGCCCGCGAATAATGTCGTGCGAAGAGAGCTTACGACCGACTATTTCACCCAGTGCCAGGAACATCCCCATCGACTCAATAAATACGATGATGAGTACTGCGGTCATGGTCAAAATAGAAACGGGGTCGAAAATCGGCATACCAAACGACATCGGCGTAACAATCGCAAACCACGAAGCATCATGCAGCCCGGATAAATTGACTTCATTCATCATCCACGAAAGTAAAAAGCCAAATACAATCCCCAGTAATACGGCGACATTGGACATAAATCCTTTTGCATAGCGAGTAATAAGCAAGATGAAAATTAAGACTGCGAAGGAGATTCCTAAATAAACGGGATTACCATATTGCGGATTTCCTTTACCTCCCGCAGCCCAATCAATGCCCACCTGAATAATACTCAGCCCGATAGAGGTAATAACCACACCGGTAACCAGCGGTGGGAACAAAGGCATTAAGCGACCAATAAGCGGCGCTAATAATGTGGTGATAAATCCTGCTGCGATGGTTGCGCCAAAAATCCCCAGCAGCCCGATATCCGGGTTCATCCCGATAGCTATCATTGGCGTTACAGCAGCAAAGGTCACCGACATAATAACGGGCAGGCGAATCCCCATAAAACGACCGATGCCAATGCATTGCAAAAGTGTGACGATACCGCAGCAAAAGAGGTCGGAGCTAATAAGCATCGCGATCGCCTCTTTGGTAAGGCCGAGTCTGTCACCAATCATCAGTGGAACAGCGACTGCACCTGCATACATCACAAGTACGTGTTGCAGACCGAGTATGATCAACTTTCCTGGTGATAATATGCGGTCAACCTCATCGGTGGGGCGGTCTTGCCCTGAAGATGAGGGAAGTTGGGAATCTATGGCGCTCATCAGTCATTCTCCTTTCGCTCGCCAGAGTTAAAAGCAACCGTTTACGTTAATAAAACTGTTTAATTACATGCTCGTGGGATGCCAGTTTTAACGAGGAAGGGAAGTTAGAGACAGGAATTGCGGAGGCAATCACATAATCGTGGTTAAACCGAGAAAATGAGAAAAGAATCAGATAATGGAATTATCTTTAATTTTCTCATATTGATATGTCTTTAATCATTCTGGCATATCGCACTCTCGCATTTAATGTTTTTGAGTTGGATTACTCTGTTTTCAGCAACGATGTTTAATTAATGAAAGCGGCACAGATTGAGGGGTAATAATTTGACCTCAGTCGCAAAATATCATTAAAGCGGACACGTTTTATAATATATGCCCGTTTATTGCATTGCGACATTTGAGAAGACATAACTCATCAAATGAAAGGGATGCAAATGAATAAGTTTATCGCTGCTGAAGCTGCGGAATGTATAGGCTGTCATGCCTGTGAAATTGCCTGTGCGGCGGCACACAACCAAGAAAACTGGCCGCAGAGCCACAGTGACTTTAAACCCCGTATTCACGTTGTTGGGAAAGGCCTGAACGCGAATCCGGTGGCCTGTCATCATTGCAATAATGCCCCCTGCGTTACGGTTTGCCCGGTAAATGCTCTGACTTTCCAGCCCGATAGCGTACAACTGGACGAGCAAAAGTGTATTGGTTGTAAAAGATGCGCAATCGCTTGCCCCTTTGGCGTAATCGAGATGGTCGGTTCTATTGCGCAGAAATGCGACCTTTGTAACCAGCGCAGTTCCGGCGCGCAAGCCTGCATTGAGGTCTGCCCAACGCAGGCATTACGCCTGATGGATGATAAAGGGTTACAGCAGATAAAGATGACCCGCCAGCGCAAAACGGCAGAAGGAAAGGTGTCATCAGATGCTCAGTCATCTCGCCGTGCAGCGTTGCTCCCCGTTAACCCCCGCAAAGGCGCAGAGAAAATTTCAGCGAGTGAGCGGAAAACCCACTTTGGCGAAATCTATTGTGGACTGGATCCGCAACAAGCGACTTATGAGAGTGACCGCTGTGTTTATTGTGCCGAAAAAGCCAACTGCAACTGGCATTGCCCGCTGCATAACGCCATTCCGGATTACATCCATCTGGTACAGGAAGGGAAGATTATTGAAGCGGCAGAACTCTGCCACCAGACCAGCTCCTTACCAGAAATCTGCGGCAGGGTATGTCCGCAGGACCGGCTTTGTGAAGGTGCATGTACTTTGAAAGATCACTCTGGCGCAGTCTCTATCGGTAATCTGGAACGCTACATCACCGATACCGCGCTGGCGATGGGCTGGCGTCCCGATGTCAGCCTGGTCGTTCCGCGTATGGAACGGGTAGCTGTGATTGGCGCTGGGCCAGCAGGACTGGGGTGTGCCGATATCCTGGCACGCGCCGGCGTTCATGTTGATGTTTTTGATCGCCATCCAGAAATTGGCGGCATGTTGACCTTTGGTATTCCTCCTTTCAAGCTCGATAAAGCGGTGTTAAGCCAGCGGCGGGAGATATTCACCGCGATGGGGATCGACTTTCATCTCAACTGTGAAATTGGCCGCGATATCTCTTTCAACGAATTAACGGCGGAATATGATGCCGTTTTCCTCGGCGTGGGGACTTACGGGATGATGCGAGCGGATCTGCCGCATGAAGATGCGCCCGGTGTCATTCAGGCGCTACCGTTCCTGACCGCCCATACCCGCCAGTTGATGGGGCTGCCAGAGTCTGCAGAGTATCCGCTGACGGATGTAGAAGGTAAGCGAGTTGTCGTATTGGGGGGCGGCGATACAACAATGGATTGCCTGCGCACATCCATTCGCCTGAAGGCCGCCAGTGTGACCTGTGCTTATCGGCGTGATGAAGTCAGTATGCCCGGCTCGCGAAAAGAGGTGGTTAATGCGCGAGAAGAAGGCGTTGAGTTTCAGTTCAATGTTCAGCCGCAATATATCGCTCTTGATGATGACGGGCGCTTAAAAGCAGTGGGTTTGATTCGTACCGCAATGGGTGAGCCGGAACCTGATGGTCGCCGTCGTCCACGTCCGGTGGCGGGATCTGAGTTTGAACTGCCCGCCGATGTGCTGATTATGGCCTTTGGGTTCCAGGCACATGCCATGCCGTGGTTGCAGGGCAGTGGCGTTAAGCTCGATAAATGGGGGCTGATTCAAACCGGCGACGTCGGGTATTTACCCACCCAGACGCATTTGAGAAAAGTCTTTGCTGGTGGTGATGCTGTTCATGGCGCGGATCTGGTCGTCACTGCAATGGCCGCAGGAAGACAGGCAGCACACGATATGTTAGCCATGTTTAATACGAAGGCATCGCGATGAAATCGTTAATTATCGTTAATTCAACTGACTGCATTGGTTGTCGTACTTGCGAAGTGGCTTGCGTGGTCGCCCATCCGTTAGAACAGGAGTTGAATGCGAGTTTCTTTCTCCCACGTTTAAAAGTGCAGCGTCTGAACAACATTAGTGCGCCGGTGATGTGCCATCAATGCGAAAACGCCCCTTGTGTTGGCGCTTGCCCTGTGGGGGCGCTGACGATAGGCGAGCAGGTGGTGCAGGCCAATTCTGCCCGTTGTATTGGCTGTCAGAGTTGCGTCAGTGCGTGCCCGTTTGGGATGATCACTGTTCAGTCGTTGCCCGGTCATATTCGTCAACTCATCGTGAAATGTGATCTTTGCGAACAGCGGCAAGAGGGACCTGCGTGTGTTGAGTCCTGCCCAACGCAGGCGTTGCAGTTGATGACTGAGAGAGAACTCAGGCAAGTCCGCCAGCAGCGTCTTGCTGCCAGCGGTGAGAATCCTCTCTGAAAGAAATCTCCGCGCTGAAAGGCGCGGGGAGTCTATTAGATTGCCCAACCACCTGCGTAAAACGCGACCAGTGCGGCGGTAATGATAACCGTACCAATATTCAGCTTTTGCCATTCGCGTGCAAAGACGCGGCCTACGACCAGTGTCACAAAGCCCAGCATAATACCGGTGACGATATTACAGGTCAGAACGATGAAAACCGCACATACCAGGCCTGCCATCGCATCAATAAAGTCATTGAAATCGAGCTTCGAGACGTTACTTAACATCAGCAAACCCACGTACATCAGTGCAGGGGCAGTGGCATAACCAGGGATCAGAAACGACAGCGGAGATAAGAACAGAATCAGCAGGAATAACGCGCCAACTACCGTTGCGGTTAAACCGGTTTTGCCCCCGGCGGCAGTTCCGGCTGCTGATTCGATATATACCGCCGCAGGTGCTGCACCCACTAAACCGGAGAATATTGAACTAACCGAGTCACTGGTCAGGGCTTTACCGCCGTTGATGATCTGGTTGTCTTTATCCAGCAGATTCGCCTGTCCGGCTACTGCACGGATGGTGCCGGTGGCGTCGAACACTGCAGTCATCACTAATGCCAGTACACTCGGAAGTACAGTTGGCTGGAGTGCACCCATAATATCGAGGCTGAAAATCAGAGACTTACCATCTTCGCCAGTCAGACTTGGCATTGCTACCAGACCATGATATTTGACTGCCGGATCAAAGATTAAGCCGATGATCGAGATGGCGATAATCACCAGCAAGATCCCACCAGGTACGCGGCACTTCTCCAGGCCGAAAATCACCGCTAATCCCAGCAAGCTCATCAGCACCGGGAAAGAGGTAAACGCACCAAGCGCGACGGGTAAGCCTTCAATCGGGTTTTTGATAACCATACCAACGCCGTTAGCGGCAATCAGTAGCAGGAACAGACCAATACCGATACCTGTACCGTGCGCAATACCCATTGGTAAATTGCGTAAGATCCAGGTTCGCACGCCAGTTACGGAGATAGCGGTAAATATCAGCCCCATCAGAAAGACCGCCCCTAGTGCTACCGGAACGCTAATTTGTTGCCCGAGTACCAGGCTGAATGCGGTAAATGCTGTCAAGGAAATGGCGCAACCAATCGCCATTGGCAGGTTAGCCCATAACCCCATCAGCAGAGAGCCGAAGCCAGCGACCAGACAGGTGGCAACGAAGACCGCTGCGGGAGGAAAACCTGCTTTACCCAGCATTCCCGGCACTACGATAACGGAGTAAACCATAGCGAGGAATGTGGTCAGACCCGCCAGAACTTCCTGGCGAACGCTGCTGCCTCTGGCGGTAATTTTAAAATAATTATCCAGCGCGCCCTGTGGCTTTGGTGCGTCCGGTGTTTGTAGGATGTCTCCAGACATAATGATGTCCTCACGAGGTTTATTATTAGTTACGTTCGTACACCAGACGACCATCAACGTAGGTGCGATAGATAGAACGGTCATCGCCCAACGTCATCATCACGAACAATTTGTCGACTAAAGAAACAGAGTTGTCATAGCGCAATTGCTGCAGTGGCGTGGCGGTAGGCTCCATCACCACGAAATCAGCCTCTTTGCCTGGTATAAAATTGCCGATCAGATCGTCAAGTCCCAGAGATTTCGCGCCACCGAGCGTGGCAAGGTAAAACGCTTCATATGCTGAGAGACGATAGCCCTGTAACTGCAACACTTTGTAGGCTTCGTTCGTAAGCGCTCCGTCTGTAACGTCTTGTG
>NZ_AEJZ01000264.1:0-2430 GCF_000208525.1 Escherichia sp. TW14182 | reverse complement strand
GATGCGATTCGTAGGTCGGATAAGATGCGCCAGCATCGCATCCGACAATAAGTGCCGGATGCGACCTACATTCACATGGCGCTTTTTACATCTGACGGTTTTTATTGAAGTTAATCAAACTACCCGCTTTGATAATCTCGCGCTCTTCAGCAGTCAGACTTTCCATATACAGCGTGATTTCCGTAACCGGCGCATCTTCATGGATCACATAACCTTTGAAGGTCGTACCTGGATTATCCAGCGCCGCTTTAATGCCAGGAATATAAATGTAATCCCCCACTTCAAAGTTCGGCACTTCTGCCATTTGCAGCGGTAACATCCCCCAGTTGATGACATTAGAACGGTAACGTTTAGTCGCGTATTCCTCGGCAATATTCGCCAGACCGCCAATCACACGCTGGCAGCTCGCCGCCTGTTCACGCGCAGAACCATCACCTGGTTTGACCGCATAAACCATGCTGCCAATTTCAGTTTGCAGCGGATCAATATGTTCCTGACCAGCAATCTGTTTAATACGGGCAAATACGGATTCCAGCTCGCTGACATTCCCCGCCAGACGTTGATTTTCCAGCTCAGCAGTGGTTTTACTTCTGCCAACATAGCCTGGATCGCGGCGTGACAGGGTAAACTCCGCCAGACCAATCGGATTTGAACGATAAGAAGAGGTTTCACCGGAAGGAATCAATTCGTCGGTAGTGGTCACTTCGTCGAGGATCTTCGAGCACACTTTGAGGACGATATTGTCAGTCAGCGCACCCAATTCCGGCCAGTCTTTGATGTTCGGTCCATAGATCAACGGTTGCTGGGTCGCCCCTTTCACAAAACCCTGATAGACACGATTTTTATACGGCGTCACATCGAAAACGTACTCCGGCACGTTGTCCCAGCAATCCAGCTCGCTGGCAGAGGTTAAATAGCCACCGTTTGCCGCAGTCGCAGCGATAGAACGGGCGTCCATTAATGCAACCGCTGACATCTGCCCATTAGCTGGCTTAGAGCCTTCGCGGTTCGGGAAGTTACGCGTGGTGTGGCGAATACTCAAACCGTTGTTGATTGGCGTATCACCCGCCCCAAAGCATGGGCCGCAGAACGCGGTTCTGATGATTGCGCCTGCGCCAATCAAATCTGCTACCACGCCTTTTTTGGCTAAATCCATAAACACCGGCTGCGATGACGGGTAAACCGCCAGCGAGAAGGTATCATTGCCACAGGATTGACCGCGCAGCGCATTTGCTGCGGCGATAACGTTTTCATAGTTACCGCCAGAACAGCCGGCGATAATCCCCTGTTGTACTTTCAGGCGTCCATTTTCCACTTTATCCAGCAGCGAGAGTCTGGCTTTACCGTGCGCCACGCGCTCGGACTCAATTTCAATCTCACGCAGAATATCGGTCAGGTTCTGGTTCAGCGTGTCGATTTCATACACGTTGCTTGGGTGGAACGGCAGCGCAATCATTGGTTTGATGGCGCTTAGATCAACGCTGATGCAGCCATCGTAGTACGCCATCGGTTGTGGATTAAGCTGGCAGTAATCCTGGCCGCGACCGTGCAGCGCCAGCCAGTTATGGACTTCTTCATCGGTTTGCCAGACGGAACTTAAACAGGTGGTTTCAGTGGTCATCACGTCAACGCTGTTGCGGAAATCGGTAGAGAGCGCAGCAACACCCGGCCCCACGAACTCCATCACTTTATTTTTGACGTAGCCGTTTTTGAACACCGCGCCGATGATCGCCAGCGCCACATCTTGCGGTCCCACATAAGGTGCTGGTTTTCCGGTCAAATGCACCGCAACAACCCCCGGATAGTCGATATCCCAGGTATCATTAAGCAGTTGTTTTACCAGCTCGCCGCCGCCCTCACCGACCGCCATTGTCCCTAATGCACCGTAACGGGTGTGGCTGTCTGAACCGAGGATCATTTTGCCGCCGCCTGCCATCATTTCACGCATATATTGATGGATTACAGCAATATGCGGAGGCACAAAAATACCGCCATAACGCTGCGCTGCCGATAAACCAAAAACATGGTCATCACCGTTAATGGTGCCGCCAACTGCGCACAGTGAGTTATGGCAGTTGGTCAGCACATACGGTAGCGGAAAACGTTCCATACCGGACGCTTTAGCGGTCTGTACAATACCAACAAAGGTAATATCGTGAGAGGCTAATGAATCAAACTTAATTTTAAGTTTGTCCATATTTCCGGATGTATTATGAGAAGAGAGAATAGACCAGGCAATAGTGCCTTTTTTTGCTTCTTCTTTATTAATTTCGCCGGTGAAATGTTCTTCGGTAATTATTTCGTTATTACTGGCGAGAAACACGCCTTTTTCAGATAACTTGATCATCAAATGCTCCAGATATCTGCGCACCGTAAAGTGCGCAGAAAGATAATAAATGGATATACTCTAAATAATTCGAGTTGCAGGAA
>NZ_AEJZ01000265.1:0-639 GCF_000208525.1 Escherichia sp. TW14182 | reverse complement strand
CGACATAGCGGGGAAGTTTGCTTCTTTGAGGGGCAGGTTTTCGTTTACGGGGTTTAGCTGAACGGGCCATATAACCACCTGAAAGACAATGATATTGCCTGTTTTTATAACGGTAATTGCAGACCATGACAAGCCGCAGCCGTCAGGCTGCCTACTCGGTCTAGCCGTTCGCGGGATACAGATTTACCTCCCCTGTCATCGACGCTGATGCTGGCCATGTATTGCCCCTCCATCCGTGAACAGATGATTCGTCAAAAGCAGTATCTTCACAATCTGCTTGCCAGAGCGCCGCATCTTATCCCCCGTCACATTCGGCCTTTTGAAAGACTGGAACATATCCGGAGGTATACGGACTATCTTCTCATGCCGCTTACCCCAGATCATGTCACGCATTACAACGCCCTGCAGGTGGAGTTCGCGGAGCAGTACATGTTCTGCGGTGAAAAGGATTTCTCTCTGGTTGAGAGAATGCTGGCCGATAGTGGACGCTACCGGACAGGCCCGCGGTTTACGTTTTAGTTCCAATTCCGGCCTCACCTGTGCCGGAAAATGACGGCGGGAGTCCCTGTTGTACAGAGGAGTTTTGCCGTGTTGCACCCACGCGAAAGCGGCAGTGGCCACAGGGACCACCGCCGTAAA
>NZ_AEJZ01000266.1:0-1131 GCF_000208525.1 Escherichia sp. TW14182 | reverse complement strand
CTTAATCTGCTGTTCTGCGTGTTGGTGATTCGCGCTCGTGGGAACGTTTCAAAAATCTTTGTATTACGAAGGCGCTGATATGAAGTCGAAAGATGAAATTTTTGACGAAGTTCTGGGAAAAGAGGGCGGTTACGTCAATCACCCGGATGATAAAGGCGGACCGACAAAATGGGGTATTACTGAAAAAGTTGCCCGTGCGCACGGATACCAGGGCGATATGCGTGATCTGACGCGCGGACAGGCGCTGGAAATACTCGAGGCGGACTACTGGTATGGACCACGTTTTGACCAGGTGGCAGCGTTATCCCCTGATATTGCCGCAGAGTTGTGTGATACGGGCGTGAACATGGGGCCAACCGTGGCGTCAAAAATGCTTCAACGCTGGCTTAACGTTTTCAACCTGCGCGGGAAACTGTATCCGGATATGGATGCTGATGGACGCATCGGGCCGCGTACTCTTAATGCGCTACGGGCATATCTGAAAAATCGTGGCAGGGATGGCGAACTGGTCTTACTAACCGCGCTGAACTGTACGCAGGGTGACCGTTATCTGGAGCTGGCAGAGAAACGCGAGGCCAACGAGTCGTTTGTCTATGGCTGGATGAAAGAACGCGTGGGAGTGTAGTTGAAATTCCACTTTTCAATGAAGTCGGTAAATCCACTTTGCAGATAGCACGACATTAGACTTAGTGAAAAAGCAAAACCCCGGCTGGGGGAACAGTCCGGGGTTTTCTGTTTCTGACCTTGGGTAAGGCAAAGTAGAACATGAGGAAGTATAAACCAATTCTGTTGAGGTTGACTATGAAAAACGGCCTTGAATTGAAAGCGCCTGTAACTGATGACATCAGCAGAGCGGTGGCTTTTGCCATTAAGTGGGTGGCTGTCGGTATCGCTGTGTCTCCGATTTTGTATGGGATGGCAAAATTGATCATTGCTGTGAAATCGTAAGTGGTGCGGGGGTAAATATGTCAGATAGCATCATAAAACTAGCGAGGATTCTCTGTGTGGTTGTTGGCCTTTCATTTTCAGTGATGCTGGTTGCCATTTTCATTGCTACTGCCTGGAGAGTCTTGAGCTTATCTGGATTGATTGGTGGATAGCTGACATGAGCCGAAAACACTGGACACACAG
>NZ_AEJZ01000267.1:0-23824 GCF_000208525.1 Escherichia sp. TW14182 | reverse complement strand
CCTAACCCTCTCCCCAAAGGGGCGAGGGGATGGTCCGTGCGCTTTTGTGGCTGCAACTGCAATCGCCAATCATTGCACGGTGTGCCCCCTCTCCCTTTCAGGGAGAGGGTTGGGGTGAGGGTAAAATACGGTGATAATCCCACTACCTTCCCTAAAAACGGGGAAAACTGCGCCCGCTCATGTTGAGTCATCGATTTCAAGTATGACGATTTTAAGTATTCGTCATACTGATAACCTGTTCTGGATCAATAGATGGGCAGTCGGATGGGCGGATCAGTTAAGCGAATCGACCCATTGCACCGCGTCGGTGGTGAGCGTAAAGGGGGTAGGGGTGCAGATCGCCAGACTTAAATTTTCAAGCTGACAATGGCTGACAGACAGCGAGGACTGATAGGTGCTGTCTACGCTGACGATTTGCCAGGCGCTGCCGCCACGCTGTTTAACGATGGCTTCTTTGCGTGTCCAGATGCGCCAGAACATTTCCAGTTGCTGATCAGGATGCACAGCGTCCATTTCGGCATGTTCCCCGAGGCTAAACACCGTGTTTGCCAGCCAGTGCCAGTTGGCGCGCGGGCGAATCACTTCGATATCGCAGCCAACTTCGCCTTCATCGCTCAATAGCAGGGCGATATCGTCACCGCTATGACTTAAGTTGAACCATAGCGGGGTTTCCGGCGCGAATGCGGGTTTGCCCTGTTCACCGTAGATGATGTCCGGTAGCGGAGAAAGCACGTGTGAAAGCAATGCACGTCCCGCCAGCCAGCGTTCGCGTCGTGGACCTTGCGGTGCTTGATCGCGTAAAGCCGGTGGCAGTGGAACTGCGCTTAAGGTCGAAACTTTCCCCAGAACTATCCGATACATATCAGAGCCAACGTTTAATGGAAAAGGAAAGTGCGTATCGTATCACTTGTCGCCTCATCCCGGTAACCGACTTTTCGGTCGTCCCGGTCCCAGTAAAATCGCCAGTTTGCTGCCGCCTTTGGTGGTTTCCATCCAGATTTTACAGACGCTGGTTAATGGCACCGAAAGCAACATACCCACCGGACCGAGTAACCATCCCCAGACCAACAAAGAAAGAAATACCACCAGAGTGGACATTCCCAGTCGATGCCCCATCATCCGTGGCTCTAAAATATTGCCGATGACCATATGGACAACTAAAAACAGTGCACCGACCAGAATACATTCGTAAACGCCATTAAACAGCAACACCTGAATCATTGGCGGTACGGCGGAGATCACCGCGCCAATATTGGGAACGTAGTTGAGCAAAAACGCCAGTACCGCCCACATCAGCGCAAACTGTACGCCCATTAGCGCCAATCCCAGCCAGACGATGACGCCTGTCCATAAACTGAGCAGCGTCTTCAATGCAAGATAGTGCGAAACACCTTTTAAGGCGCGGTGTAGTCCGGCGATGTGAATCTGTGGATTATTCAACGCAAAACGCATTTTGTAAGGCACGTGGCGCACTTCAAACAGCATGAAAACTACGGTCATCACCAGCAGAAGCACGCTCGCCATTGCGCCGGAAAGCCCGGTCATCAGCGCCGTGGTGAAGGCGACAACTTTTTCCGAATCCATCCGCTGAAGCATTCGTTCGGGCGACATATGCAGATTAAGAAACGGTAACATCTCTTGTAATTTAAACAGCTTACGGGTCAGTTCCTTATTAAACTTCGGCAGCATAGAGATAAATTCGTTAAACGATGCCGCCAGTACGCCGACCAGCGCAGTAAGTGCTATCAGCATCACCACCACCACAATGGTAATGGCAATGGGGCGTTGTACTCCACGACGAATAAACCAGGTGACCAACGGATTGAGGACAATGGCGAAAAAGAGCGCCAGTAGCAGTTGCACAATGATATCTGCCGCTGCGTGAATGCCGGCGAGAATCACTACCAGCGAGGCCAGCTTGAGCAGAATATGCATTCCTGTTTTATCCGGTTGAAGGGTTTCCATTGGGGCTTCCTTGTGACTTTTTGTATTAAGTGTAGCGGGAGTCACGCCAGCAATATTCTGATTCTTACTGCTGATTTTCACGCCAGCCCGTGGTAAAAATGAAACACTGTTGTAAAAATGTGGTGATCCTCATGCCCGAACCCGTTGCCGAACCCGCGCTAAACGGATTGCGTCTTAACCTGCGCATTGTCTCCATTGTCATGTTTAACTTCGCCAGCTACCTCACCATCGGGTTGCCGCTCGCCGTATTGCCGGGCTATGTCCATGATGTGATGGGATTTAGTGCCTTCTGGGCGGGTTTAGTTATCAGCCTGCAATATTTCGCTACTTTGCTGAGTCGTCCACATGCCGGGCGTTACGCCGATTTGCTGGGACCCAAAAAGATAGTCGTCTTCGGGTTGTGCGGCTGCTTTTTGAGCGGGCTGGGGTATCTGACAGCAGGATTAACCGCCAGCCTGCCCGTCATCAGCCTGTTATTACTTTGCCTGGGGCGCGTGATCCTCGGAATTGGACAAAGTTTTGCCGGAACCGGATCGACACTGTGGGGCGTTGGCGTGGTTGGCTCGCTGCATATCGGGCGGGTAATTTCGTGGAACGGCATTGTCACTTACGGGGCGATGGCGATGGGCGCGCCGTTGGGCGTGCTGTTTTATCACTGGGGCGGGTTGCAGACGCTGGCATTAATCATTATGGCCGTGGCGCTGGTGGCCATTTTGTTGGCGATCCCGCGTCCGTCGGTGAAAGCCAGCAAAGGCAAGCCACTGCCGTTTCGCGCGGTGCTTGGGCGCGTCTGGCTGTATGGCATGGCGCTGGCACTGGCTTCTGCCGGATTTGGCGTCATCGCCACCTTTATCACACTGTTTTATGACGCTAAAGGTTGGGACGGTGCGGCCTTCGCGTTGACGCTGTTTAGTTGTGCGTTTGTCGGTACGCGACTGTTATTCCCTAACGGCATTAATCGTATCGGCGGCTTAAACGTGGCGATGATCTGCTTTAGCGTTGAGATAATCGGCCTGCTATTGGTTGGCGTAGCCACCGTACCGTGGATGGCGAAAATCGGCGTCTTACTGGCGGGGGCGGGTTTTTCGCTGGTGTTCCCGGCACTGGGCGTGGTGGCGGTAAAAGCGGTGCCGCAGCAGAATCAGGGGGCGGCGCTGGCAACCTATACCGTTTTTATGGATTTATCGCTGGGTGTGACCGGGCCGCTGGCAGGGCTGGTAATGAGTTGGGCTGGCGTGCCGGTGATTTATCTGGCTGCGGCGGGGTTGGTAGCAATCGCGTTATTGCTGACGTGGCGATTAAAAAAACGGCCTCCGGAACACGTTCCTGAGACCGTCTCATCATCTTAAAATTTACTGAATAACCAGCGTATTAATGATGTTTTCTGCGGTGGTCTGCGCTTTTTGCTGATCGTCAGCTGGCAGCGTGATTTGCATGGTCAGCAGTTGATTACCCACGTTACCCAGAATGACGGAAGAGTACGCCGTCTGGCCTTTCGCGGAGATAATGCTGTCTAACTGCTGCATTTTGTGACCTTTCAGCTCAATAGATTTGTTGGTCACCACTTGCAGTTGCGGATCGCGGCTACGTTGCTGATCTTCCAGACGCTTCGCCAGCACAGCCAGATCTTCTTTCGGGTCATCGCCCATGATGACGATGACTGCTTTCTGCCCGGTGGCGTCGGACCAGACGTGCATGTTATTGGCTTGCGTTCCCAGCTTACCGCTCTGGTCGGTCATATCTGCTGGCAGCGAGAAACTTAGCTTGCCATCAAGCAGGTTGACGGGATTTGCGGCAGCGTTACTTTCCGCGACAGTGCCTTCCGCCGTAGCGTTAGTGTCTTTATCATCACAGGCCGCAAGCCCCATAACCAGCAGGCCAATTCCGACATATTTAACCAGATTGCGCATTGACTTCTTCCTTATCGATAAACGGCCATAACGGCTCATTCATCCATCTTATCACAACTCTGATAACGAACCTTTAACTGGCCTGCAAAGCGTTGATTTCGGATTTATCTGCCAGTCTTTTCAATAGCATATTGAGTAATACGCCATACATTGGCAGGAAGAAAACCATGCTGATTAACACTTTGAAACAGTAATCAACCAGCGCGATTTCCATCCAGTGCTCGGCCATAAAAGCATCCGGGCTGCGCCAGAAAGCAATGAAGAAGAAAGCCAGCGTATCGCTGACGTTACCAAACAGTGTGGAAGCCGTCGGAGCCAGCCACCAGCGACGACTCTGACGCAGGCGGTTAAAAACGTGCACGTCGAGGATCTGCCCCAGCGCGTAGGCCATAAAGCTGGCGGTAGCGATACGGGCGACAAACAGGTTGAAGTGGGCGAGAACGCCGAATCCCTGCCATGAACCCATATAAAACAGTGATGAGATGACGTAGGAGATCAGCAATGCGGGGATCATCACCGCAAAGATGATGCGACGAGCCAGCGGCGCGCCAAAAACACGCACAGTCAGGTCGGTAGCAAGAAAAATAAACGGAAAGCTAAACGCGCCCCAGGTGGTATGAAAACCGAAAATAGAGACCGGAAGCTGTACCAGATAGTTACTGGAGGTGATCACCAACAGGTGAAATAACGATAACCAGAACAACGCCTTATAGCGTTGAGTTTGTGAGAAAGCGTTCATATTGTACCTTTTTGATTAGCCATTGGGGTGAGGGAACCCAATACGTACGACACGTTATTTTATAGTGAGATAATAACGTGCTTACCCTTTTTTCGAGCCGCCGCATGATACTGCTTTGGCTTGACAATGCAATGGTTAATTTTCACGCAATCGTTAACCTGGTTTGCTAACGGACTCACAGGGCGTAAACTAGCGCCGTTTTTTTATGTGATGAGAAGAAAATGACCGATCTCTTTTCCAGCCCTGACCACACACTCGACGCACTTGGCCTGCGCTGCCCGGAACCGGTGATGATGGTGCGCAAAACGGTGCGCAATATGCAGCCAGGCGAAACGTTGCTGATTATTGCCGATGATCCGGCCACGACCCGCGATATTCCTGGGTTTTGTACCTTTATGGAACATGAACTGGTCGCCAAAGAGACGGATGGACTGCCTTATCGTTATTTGATTCGTAAAGGCGGTTAATGGGGGAAGATTGGCTTCGATGCCGCCTTTTCCCCTCACCCTCTCCCCAGAGGAGCGAGGGGATCGATCGCGTCCAATTTTGCGATCGGTTTGCAGGCTGTCCCCATTACTTTCTGCGCAACAATCTTAACGCATTCGCCGTCACCAGCACCGTTGCTCCCGTATCTGCCAGCACAGCCAGCCACAGGCCGGTTATTCCTAAAAGCGTGGTGACAAGGAAGATCCCTTTCAGCCCCAGCGCAATGGTGATGTTCTGGCGGATATTAGCGTGAGTCGCGCGTGCCAGCTCAATCATTTGTACCAGACCGCGCAGGTGGTTATGCGTTAATGCTGCGTCGGCGGTTTCCAGCGCCACGTCTGTGCCGCTGCCCATAGCAATCCCAATGGCGGCAGCTTTCATTGCTGGCGCGTCGTTAATGCCGTCGCCGACCATCGCCAGCGGCGCACGTTGGTTCAGCTCGGTCACCGCTTTGACTTTATCTTCCGGTAGTAATCCGGCTTTAAATTCCAGCCCCAGTTCACCGGCAATCGCTGCCGCTGCGCGTGGATTATCGCCGGTGAGGATCACCCCTTTGACGCCCAGAGAGTTCAGTTCACTGATGGCAGTGGCGGCATCGGCGCGCAGGGTATCCTGCAATGCAATGACACCCAGCACGTCATCGTTACGCACTACCAGCACTACCGTTTGCCCGGCGCTTTCCAGTTCGTTAATCAAACCGGCAAATGCCTCGGCTGGATGTTTCCCGGCAGCGCATATCAACACGCGCTCACCGTTAACCAGTGCTTCAATGCCAGAGCCAACCAGCGCCCGCTGTGACTGGGCGGCGGGAATGGCGAGTTCAGCAACCTGTGCTTCGCGCACAATGGCTTGCGCCAGTGGATGCGTCGCGCCTTGCTCGACCGCCGCCGCCAGTGTCAGCAGTTCAGATTCGCTAACGCCCGTTGCCGGATGAATCGCGGTAACGCGCGGTTTGCCGACGGTCAGCGTACCGGTTTTATCAAACGCCACCTGGGTAACACGACCTAGCTGTTCCAGCGCCGCGCCGCCTTTAATTAACGCTCCACGACGTGCCGCTGCTGCCAGTCCGGAGGTAATCGCTGCAGGCGTGGAGATAACTAACGCACACGGGCAACCAATCAGCAGCAGCGTCAGGCCTTTATAAATCCACTCCTGCCAGCTTGCGGCAAATAGCAGTGGTGGCACCAGCGTTACCAGCAGGGCGACGGCCATAATCGCGGGTGTGTAGATACGGCTAAAACGGTCGATAAATCGCTCAATGGGTGCGCGGCGTTCTTCAGCCTCTTCGATCAGCTTCAGAATGCGGTCAATGGCACTGGCACCCGGTTCTGACAGCACTTCCAGCGTCACCAGACGGTCTACGCTGGTGGCGCCTGCAGGAACTTTATCGCCCGTTGCGCGCTCCACCGGAATGGATTCGCCGGTCAGGGCGCTTTCATCAAAACTGGCAAACGGTGAGAGCAGTTTACCGTCGGCAGGCAAACGCCCACCTGCCGCAACTTCAATCACATCGCCAGGGCGCAGGCTATTGATCGCCACCTCTTCCCGCTCACCGTTACGCAGACGCGTGGCGGTTTCTGGCTTCAGCGCCATTAACGCGCTGACCCCTTGACGTGCGCGGCTGGCGGCCCAGCCTTCCAGTCGTTCGCCAATCAAAAACAGCAGCAACACCATCGCAGCTTCTGCCGTTGCGCCAATAAACAGCGCGCCAATGGCGGCTACGCTCATTAAGGTTTCAATGGCGAAGTAGCTGCCGGATTTGATCAGCCGTAATGCCTGACGAGCAATCGGGTACAGACCAACCAGCGTGGTCGCGATAAACGCCAGTTGACCGAACGGATGATTAAATTGCTCCAGCCCCCAACTGATTACCATCATCACAATAAGCGTAATCAGCGGCAGATTCTCTTTCAGGCGTGATTCTTGTGGTTCGTCGGTGGCCTGTTCATCGCGCAGGGAATAGCCTGCTTTTTGCACCGCCGATTCAACCTGGGCACGGATGTCATTGTCGGCATCGACCACCAGTTTTTCGGTGGCGAACAACACCTGCACCTGATTCACACCTGCAAGCTGGCGCACGGCATTTTCCACTTTGCGTGCGCAGGCGGCACAGTCCATGCCGCTGACTTTCCAGCTATAGCGGGTGCCGGAGACGTTTTCAGAGAGTGTTGGCGTGCTGGAACATGCGCCGTCGCAGCAACAGTCGTTGGCATTCTGTGCCGGGGTTAGCGGTTTGAACGCGGCAAATTGAGGGACTTTTTTGCCGTGATTGTCGGGAGTCGACATGGCATCCTCCGGTTAAGTTTTTCTCATTAACCGAAGGATACACTCTGGAGTCGACTCCAGAGTCAAGTTTTATCAGAGATACAGCGAGCGGACGATGAGGAAGTGACCGGCAAAGTAGCAAGCCGCAGCAATAGCGTTATCCGCACGGAAGCGGCGGCGATAGTGGCTACCCAGCCAGACAAAGTTACTGATAAACAGCAACGAAGCGCCCATAAAGGCCGAGAGTGCCGGAGCGGTCGGACGGAAGAACCACAGTTCACCTGCCAGCCACACCATCACCAGCGTCATACCGATAAAAGTACAGACAGGCCAACGGAACTCCTCCAGACGCGTCCAGATAATGGCCAGCAATAGCGCGCCCAGAACCAGCAGTACCAGTGGCAGAGGCCAGAAGAAAGAGAGCGTCATCTGGCTGGCGAAATAGATGGTGTACAACAGGTGTGAGAGGAAAAATGTGCCGATAGCGTACATCAGACGCTGACGTGGCAATAGCGTTAGCGCATCGCCCAGCAGTGAGGCACACAGCCCCGCCAGCACAAGATAGCTAATAGCGTCGAACATCGGCGCTTGCCACGCCAGCAATAGCAGGAGAAGAAGGGTTAACGGTTTAAATACCCAGCGTTGCCAGGTTGGCCCACGGTACGATGCATCCACAGATAGCCATGCGGAAAGACAGACAGCGATAAACGACCAAAGCATCTTAGTTCCTTGAATTCGTTATTTTTTCGTAAGCGGAATGCCTACGGTCTTGCTATTCAGTTTAGTGGCGAGGATGGACGGATGACAACACCATAACTGGCAGGGTATGCTTATTTCCGCATTTTCCGATGAGGGATAAAGATGAGCAAACCACCTCTTTTCTTTATTGTTATCATTGGCTTAATTATCGTCGCCGCATCGTTTCGTTTTATGCAACAGCGGCGGGAAAAAGCTGATAATGATATGGCACCGCTCCAGCAAAAGCTGGTGGTGGTGAGTAACAAGCGGGAAAAACCGATTAACGATCGACGTTCGCGCCAGCAGGAAGTGACTCCGGCAGGCACCAGTATGCGCTATGAGGCGAGCTTCAAACCGCAAAGCGGCGGACTGGAGCAGACGTTCCGCCTCGACGCCCAGCAGTACCATGCCCTGACAGTGGGCGATAAAGGTACACTGAGCTATAAAGGAACGCGCTTTGTCAGCTTTGTTGGCGACAAATAAGATTATTTTTTAACTTTAAATTTCTTCTGCCAGACCAGCAGTTCAAACACGCCGAAAAGGAAAATACGTACCTTTTCGGCGGTGGTCATCTGCGGGCCATCTTTCGGCAAGGTCGATTTTAACAGCGCCAGTTGCATACCATGCATCAGCACGGTAAAAATCAGCGCCACGTTAACGAAAATATTCAGCGGGCGTGGGAATGGTTGAAAAAGATTGAGGATCAAAAATCCCCAAACGCAGAGCATTAACAAACGTCCAATATTAATCAGCATCACTTTCTCCTTGTGTTTCACGCTGATACAGCCGATAAGCGACCTGACCAGCCACTTTTTCGCGATATAACGACCAGTTGGCAGGAACGGCGGGCAGGCCATTTTCTACTTCACTTTCAACATATACCCAGGCTTCATCAGCCAGCCAACCGTTGTTTTCCAGTAAATTAATGGTTTCTTCCAACAAGCCACGGCGGAACGGAGGGTCAACAAACACAATATTATGCGGCGTTCCTTTTTGCATTAGAAAAGACATCGCATTGGTGTTCACGACTCGCGCATTGCCTGCTTTCAGCGTCGCGAGATTCTTGGTTAATTGCTGAGATACCGCGCGATCCATCTCAACCAGCGTAGCTTCCGCAGCGTAGCGTGACAAGGCTTCCAGCCCCAGCGCACCGCTACCTGCGAAGCAGTCCAGGCATTGCGCATCAACAATGACCGGCGCCAGCCAGTTAAACAGCGTTTCGCGCACGCGATCGGTGGTAGGACGTAGACCTGGGCTATCAGGAACCGGGAGTTTACGGCCTCGCCACTGCCCACCAATAATGCGGATTTGACCGCTGCCGGAATGATTCGGTTTTTTCATGGTAAATTGCTCAATCCGCCAGATAACACATACTTGCAGGCGGTGATGTGGATTAAGTTAAGTGGTAGACTATTTCATCATTTTTTTAGCTGCTATGTACATAGCGTTAACGCTGTGCCATGAAGCAACAGCGAGGAGTGTAGTCGCAGATGGCGAAAGAAAAAAAACGTGGCTTTTTTTCCTGGCTGGGCTTTGGTCAAAAAGAGCAGACCCCGGAAAAAGAGACAGAAACCCAAAACGAACAACCGGTTGTAGAAGAAATCGTCCAGGCGCAAGAGCCTGCGAAAGTTGCTGAACAACCCGTTGAAGAACAGCCGCAGGCGCATACTGAAGCTGAGGCGGAAACTTTTGCTGCCGACGTTGTGGAAGTCACTGAACAGGTTGTTGAAAGTGAAAAAGCGCAACCTGAAGCGGTTGTCGAGCCGGAAGTTATTGCAGAACCGGAGCCGATAGTTGAAGAAACGCCAGCGTCGGTAGTTGAACCTGAAGTCACGCCAGAGCCAGTGGCTATCGAGCGTGAAGAGCTGCCGCTGCCAGAAGACGTTAAAGTCGAAGAAGTTTCGCCAGAAGAGTGGCAGGCCGAAGCGGAAACCGTGGAGATTGTCGAAGCGGCGGAAGAACAAGCAGCGAAAGAAGAAATCACCGACGAAGAGCTGGAAGCACAGGCGCTGGCTGCTGAAGCGGCAGAAGAGGCGGTGATGGTCGTTCCGCCGGCAGAAGAAGATCAGCCGGTGGAAGAGGTAGCCCAGGAGCAGGAAAAACCAACCAAAGAAGGTTTCTTCGCTCGCCTGAAACGCAGCCTGCTGAAAACTAAAGAAAACCTCGGTTCCGGATTTATCAGCCTGTTCCGTGGTAAAAAAATCGACGATGATCTGTTTGAAGAGCTGGAAGAGCAATTGCTCATCGCCGATGTGGGCGTGGAAACCACGCGCAAAATCATCACCAATCTGACTGAAGGCGCGACCCGCAAACAGCTTCGCGATGCTGAGGCGCTCTACGGTCTGCTGAAAGAAGAGATGGGTGAGATTCTGGCGAAGGTCGATGAACCGCTGAATGTCGAAGGTAAAACACCGTTCGTGATTCTGATGGTAGGCGTCAATGGCGTGGGTAAAACCACGACTATCGGTAAGCTGGCGCGTCAGTTTGAACAACAAGGTAAATCGGTCATGCTGGCGGCGGGCGATACTTTCCGTGCAGCAGCGGTTGAACAGCTTCAGGTCTGGGGTCAGCGCAACAATATTCCGGTGATTGCCCAGCATACCGGCGCGGATTCCGCCTCAGTTATCTTCGACGCTATTCAGGCCGCTAAGGCGCGTAATGTTGATGTCCTGATTGCCGATACCGCCGGACGCTTGCAGAACAAATCGCACCTGATGGAAGAGCTGAAGAAAATCGTCCGCGTGATGAAGAAACTCGACGTTGAAGCGCCGCATGAAGTTATGCTGACTATCGATGCCAGCACTGGGCAGAATGCGGTAAGCCAGGCCAAACTGTTCCATGAAGCCGTCGGCTTAACCGGCATCACGTTAACTAAACTGGACGGCACGGCGAAAGGCGGAGTAATTTTCTCGGTGGCTGACCAGTTTGGTATTCCTATTCGCTATATTGGTGTCGGCGAACGTATTGAGGATTTGCGTCCGTTTAAGGCGGACGACTTTATAGAGGCACTTTTTGCCCGAGAGGATTAACAATGATTCGCTTTGAACATGTCAGCAAGGCTTATCTCGGTGGGAGACAGGCGCTGCAGGGCGTTACGTTCCATATGCAGCCGGGTGAGATGGCGTTTCTGACCGGTCATTCCGGCGCAGGGAAAAGTACCCTCCTGAAGCTGATCTGTGGGATTGAGCGGCCCAGCGCCGGGAAAATCTGGTTTAGCGGCCATGACATCACGCGTCTGAAAAACCGTGAAGTTCCGTTTCTGCGCCGCCAGATTGGCATGATTTTCCAGGACCACCATCTACTGATGGATCGTACTGTCTACGATAATGTGGCGATCCCGTTGATTATCGCCGGTGCCAGCGGTGACGATATTCGTCGTCGTGTATCGGCGGCGCTGGATAAAGTCGGGCTACTGGACAAAGCGAAGAACTTTCCGATTCAGCTTTCTGGCGGTGAACAACAACGCGTTGGCATTGCCCGCGCGGTGGTTAACAAACCAGCGGTACTGCTGGCGGACGAACCGACCGGTAACCTTGACGACGCGCTGTCGGAAGGAATTTTACGCCTGTTTGAAGAGTTTAACCGCGTTGGGGTAACGGTATTGATGGCAACGCACGACATCAACCTGATTTCGCGGCGTTCCTATCGTATGCTCACCCTGAGCGATGGTCACTTGCATGGAGGCGTGGGCCATGAATAAGCGCGATGCAATCAATCATATCCGGCAGTTTGGCGGACGTCTGGATCGCTTCCGTAAATCGGTCGGCGGCTCAGGCGACGGTGGTCGTAACGCGCCGAAACGCCCGAAATCCTCGCCAAAACCGGTAAATCGCAAAACTAACGTTTTCAACGAACAGGTGCGTTATGCGTTCCACGGCGCTTTGCAGGATCTCAAAAGCAAACCGTTCGCTACGTTTTTAACGGTGATGGTCATCGCCATTTCCCTGACGCTGCCAAGCGTCTGCTACATGGTGTACAAAAACGTTAACCAGGCGGCGACGCAGTATTATCCCTCACCGCAAATCACCGTTTATCTGCAAAAAACGCTGGACGATGACGCAGCAGCGGGTGTGGTGGCACAGTTACAGGCCGAACAGGGCGTGGAGAAAGTGAACTATCTTTCTCGTGAGGACGCGTTGGGCGAGTTCCGTAACTGGTCTGGTTTTGGCGGCGCGCTGGACATGCTGGAGGAAAACCCACTTCCGGCTGTGGCGGTGGTGATCCCAAAACTCGATTTTCAGGGGACGGAGTCGCTGAATACGTTGCGTGATCGCATCACGCAAATTAACGGCATCGATGAAGTACGAATGGACGATAGCTGGTTTGCCCGTCTGACCGCACTGACTGGGCTGGTAGGGCGTGTTTCGGCGATGATCGGCGTGCTGATGGTGGCGGCAGTGTTCCTGGTTATCGGCAACAGCGTGCGTCTGAGCATATTTGCCCGCCGCGACTCCATCAACGTGCAGAAACTGATTGGCGCGACGGATGGTTTCATACTTCGCCCGTTCCTGTATGGTGGCGCGCTGCTGGGATTTTCTGGCGCATTGTTGTCATTAATTTTGTCAGAAATTCTGGTGCTGCGTTTGTCATCGGCGGTTGCGGAAGTGGCGCAGGTATTCGGAACGAAGTTTGATATCAATGGTTTATCGTTCGATGAATGCCTGCTGCTGCTGCTGGTGTGTTCGATGATTGGCTGGGTGGCAGCATGGCTTGCCACGGTACAACATTTACGGCACTTTACGCCGGAATAATAAAATCGTGTTATACTCTTTCCCTGCAATGGGTTCCGTAGCAGGGAAAGAGACCCCGTTGTCTCTTCCCGGTATTTCATCTCTATGTCACATTTTGTGCGTAATTTATTCACAAGACAGCATTGAACTTGTGGATAAAATCACGGTCTGATAAAACTGTGAATGATAATCTCGTTGCTCTTAAGCTCTGGCACAGTTGTTGCTACCACTGAAGCGCCAGAAGATATCGATTGAGAGGATTTGAATGACTGACAAAATGCAAAGTTTAGCTTTAGCCCCTGTTGGCAACCTGGATTCTTACATCCGGGCAGCTAACGCGTGGCCGATGTTGTCGGCTGACGAGGAGCGGGCGCTGGCTGAAAAGCTGCATTACCATGGCGATCTGGAAGCAGCTAAAACGCTGATCCTGTCTCACCTGCGGTTTGTTGTTCATATTGCTCGTAATTATGCGGGCTATGGCCTGCCACAGGCGGATTTGATTCAGGAAGGTAACATCGGCCTGATGAAAGCAGTGCGCCGTTTCAACCCGGAAGTGGGTGTGCGCCTGGTCTCCTTCGCCGTTCACTGGATCAAAGCAGAGATCCACGAATACGTTTTGCGTAACTGGCGTATCGTCAAAGTTGCGACCACCAAAGCGCAGCGCAAACTGTTCTTTAATCTGCGTAAAACCAAGCAGCGTCTGGGCTGGTTTAACCAGGATGAAGTCGAAATGGTGGCTCGCGAACTGGGCGTAACCAGCAAAGACGTCCGTGAGATGGAATCGCGTATGGCGGCACAGGACATGACTTTTGACATGTCTTCCGACGACGATTCCGACAGCCAGCCGATGGCTCCGGTGCTCTATCTGCAGGATAAATCATCTAACTTTGCCGACGGCATTGAAGATGATAACTGGGAAGAGCAGGCGGCAAACCGTCTGACCGACGCGATGCAGGGTCTGGACGAGCGTAGCCAGGATATCATCCGCGCGCGCTGGCTGGACGAAGATAACAAATCTACGTTGCAGGAACTGGCTGACCGTTACGGCGTTTCCGCTGAACGTGTACGTCAGCTGGAAAAGAACGCGATGAAAAAACTTCGCGCTGCCATTGAAGCGTAATTTCCGCTATTAAGCAGAGAACCCTGGATGAGAGTCCGGGGTTTTTGTTTTTTGGGCCTCTACAATAATCAATTCCCCCCTCCGGCAAAACGCCAATCCCCACGCAGATTGTTAATAAACTGTCAAAATAGCTATTCCAATATCATAAAAATCGGGTATGTTTTAGCAGAGTATGCTGCTAAAGCACGGGTAGCCATGCATAAAACGAAATAAAGTGCTGAATAACAACATCACAACACACGTAATAACCAGAAGAATGGGGATTCTCAGGATGAATATAAAGGGTAAAGCGTTACTGGCAGGATGTATCGCGCTGGCATTCAGCAATATGGCTCTGGCAGAAGATATTAAAGTCGCGGTCGTGGGCGCAATGTCTGGTCCGGTGGCACAGTATGGTGACCAGGAGTTTACTGGCGCAGAACAGGCGGTTGCGGATATCAACGCCAAAGGCGGCGTTAAAGGCAACAAACTGCAAATCGTAAAATATGACGATGCCTGTGACCCGAAACAGGCCGTAGCCGTGGCGAACAAAGTGGTTAACGACGGCATTAAATATGTCATTGGTCACCTCTGTTCTTCATCAACACAGCCAGCGTCTGACATTTATGAAGACGAAGGCATTTTAATGATCACCCCAGCGGCAACCGCGCCAGAGCTGACAGCCCGTGGCTATCAGCTGATCCTGCGCACCACCGGTCTGGATTCCGACCAGGGGCCGACGGCGGCAAAATATATTCTTGAGAAAGTGAAACCGCAGCGTATTGCTATCGTTCACGACAAACAACAGTACGGCGAAGGTCTGGCGCGTGCGGTGCAGGACGGCCTGAAGAAAGGCAATGCTAACGTAGTGTTCTTTGATGGCATCACCGCTGGGGAAAAAGATTTCTCGACGCTGGTGGCACGCCTGAAGAAAGAGAATATCGACTTCGTTTACTACGGCGGTTATCACCCGGAAATGGGGCAGATCCTGCGTCAGGCGCGCGCGGCGGGGCTGAAAACTCAGTTTATGGGGCCGGAAGGTGTGGCTAACGTCTCGCTGTCTAATATCGCGGGCGAGTCAGCGGAAGGACTGCTGGTGACCAAGCCGAAGAACTACGATCAGGTTCCGGCGAACAAACCGATTGTTGACGCGATCAAAGCGAAAAAACAGGATCCAAGCGGCGCATTCGTCTGGACCACCTACGCGGCGCTGCAATCTTTGCAGGCGGGGCTGAATCAGTCTGACGATCCGGCGGAGATCGCCAAATACCTGAAAGCGAACTCGGTTGATACGGTGATGGGGCCACTGACCTGGGATGAGAAAGGTGACCTGAAAGGCTTTGAGTTCGGTGTGTTTGACTGGCACGCCAACGGCACGGCGACCGATGCGAAGTAACAGATAGATAAATGAAAATGCCCGATGAGCTGAACCGCCATCGGGTTTTTTTGTGTTTGTCGAAATGGTTGTAGAAAGATTAAACAATCCAGGATATGCTTAATGTACGGTAGAATTCCGTACATATTTATAAGTAGCAGGAGAGTTTACATGTCTGCTGTTAAAAAGCAGCGTATCGATCTGCGTTTAACTGACGATGACAAAAGTCTAATTGAGGAAGCGGCGGCGATATCTAATCAGTCCGTCAGCCAATTTATGTTGAATAGTGCCTCGCAGCGGGCTGCAGAAGTGATTGAACAGCATCGGCGAGTGATCCTTAATGAGGAGTCCTGGACGCGGGTGATGGATGCGCTGAGTAATCCGCCGTCACCAGGTGAAAAGTTAAAACGTGCGGCAAAACGTCTTCAGGGAATGTAATAATTTATGGATGATCTGACGATAGAGATTCTGACCGATGATGCAGATTATGATCTACAGCGATTCGACTGCGGCGAAGAAGCCTTAAATCTCTTTCTGACGACACATCTGGTTCGTCAGCATCGCAATAAAATTCTGCGAGCGTACATCCTTCGTGCCAACACGGCAGAACGTCAGGTCCTGGGATATTACACATTATCCGGCAGTTGTTTTGAACGAGCCGCATTGCCCTCGAAATCGAAACAGAAAAAAATTCCCTACAAAAATATTCCCAGCGTCACTCTTGGGCGTCTGGCAATTGATCGTTCAATACAGGGGCAGGGATGGGGAGCAACACTGGTTGCTCATGCCATGAAAGTCGTCTGGTCAGCCTCTTTAGCGGTAGGTATTCACGGTCTTTTTGTCGAGGCGCTGAATGAAAAAGCCCAGACGTTTTATCAGTCGCTGGGCTTTATCCCGTTGGTCGGAGAAAACGAAAATGCGTTATTTTTTCCAACCAAATCCATAGAACTGCTTTTTACACAGAGCGATTAACGCTTCTCCCAACCGCCCTGCTGTGCCGTAAACCCCTGTGCTTGCATAAACGCTGTCATCACGCCGCGATCTTCCACGCCAGCATCCGCCATCCACCAGGATGAAACGCCGGGATTATCACGTAACACTTCTTCCAGCAGATATTGCCCTACGCCGCGTCGGCGGGTGACTTCCCGTACACGCAGGGAATCCATCGCTCCCTCGGTGCCGCTTAAGGTTACTCGCACGGCAGCGAGCAGGCGCTCGTTAAAACGCGCGGCGTAAATACGGTGGGAATCGTCAACCTGTAAAGAGGAAGGAGAATACTCCGGCCAGATCTTTTGCAGGTCAATCCGATCCTGGTCGCTAAAGTTTTCTAATCGAATGATGGTCAGCTTCATGGGGAACCCGTACAAATCACAAAAGTGGAACCAGTGTAGCGAAATAATTTAATCGGAGGCTTTCTCTTTTTTATTTCTTTTGGCAGGTGATTAATTTTTTTTCAGCAATAATTACAAATTAAAAACATTATAGAATGAAAATTGTCCAGCATAATCCCCTGAATGGTAGTGAATTATTCCGCCCTTTGTACCGTTATTTTATGCTGACAACGGCGCTTTTTTCTGTTTATCTATCAATTAATTCAGAATATTATCTGTTCTTAATCGACTGAAAAATAGAGATTTTAATCGATATCATCACAAAAAACTGCGCTAAACCCTTAATCGGACAGGCAAAAACAGCGCAGTATAAAAAAGAACAGTCTGATTTGTTAACACATAAAAAACAAAGCAACACAACATTACGAGTGGGGATTTTTGACTATGAAACGGAATGCGAAAACTATCATCGCAGGGATGATTGCACTGGCAATTTCACACACTGCTTTAGCCGACGATATTAAAGTTGCCGTTGTCGGCGCGATGTCCGGCCCGATTGCCCAGTGGGGTGATATGGAATTTAACGGCGCGCGTCAGGCGATTAAAGACATTAATGCCAAAGGGGGAATTAAGGGCGATAAGTTGGTTGGCGTGGAATATGACGACGCCTGCGACCCAAAACAAGCCGTTGCGGTCGCCAACAAAATCGTTAACGACGGCATTAAATACGTTATTGGCCATCTGTGTTCCTCTTCTACCCAACCTGCGTCAGATATCTATGAAGATGAAGGTATCCTGATGATCTCGCCGGGGGCGACTAACCCGGAGCTGACTCAACGCGGTTATCAACACATCATGCGTACTGCCGGGCTGGACTCTTCCCAGGGGCCAACGGCGGCAAAATACATTGTTGAGACGGTGAAGCCTCAGCGTATCGCCATCATTCACGACAAACAACAGTATGGCGAAGGGCTGGCGCGTTCGGTGCAGGACGGGCTGAAAGCGGCTAACGCCAACGTCGTCTTCTTCGACGGCATTACCGCTGGCGAGAAAGATTTCTCCGCGCTGATCGCCCGCCTGAAAAAAGAAAACATCGACTTTGTTTACTACGGTGGTTACTACCCGGAAATGGGGCAGATGCTGCGCCAGGCGCGTTCCGTTGGCCTGAATACTCAGTTTATGGGGCCGGAAGGTGTAGGTAATGCGTCGCTGTCGAACATTGCCGGCGATGCCGCCGAAGGCATGTTGGTCACCATGCCAAAACGCTATGACCAGGATCCGGCAAACAAAGGCATCGTTGATGCGCTGAAAGCGGACAAGAAAGATCCGTCCGGGCCTTATGTCTGGATCACCTACGCGGCGGTGCAATCTCTGGCAACTGCCCTTGAGCGTACCGGCAGCGATGAGCCGCTGACACTGGTGAAAGATTTAAAAGCTAACGGTGCAAACACCGTGATTGGGCCGCTGAACTGGGATGAAAAAGGCGATCTGAAGGGATTTGATTTTGGTGTCTTCCAGTGGCACGCCGACGGTTCATCCACGGCAGCCAAGTGATCATCCCACCGTCCGTGAAATGCGGGCGGGTTTAGAAAGGTTACCTTATGTCTGAGCAGTTTTTGTATTTCTTGCAGCAGATGTTTAACGGCGTCACGCTGGGCAGTACCTACGCGCTGATAGCCATCGGCTACACCATGGTTTACGGCATTATCGGCATGATCAACTTCGCCCACGGCGAGGTTTACATGATTGGCAGCTACGTCTCCTTTATGATCATCGCTGCACTGATGATGATGGGCATTGATACCGGCTGGCTACTGGTAGCGGCGGGGTTTGTCGGCGCAATCGTCATTGCCAGCGCCTACGGCTGGAGTATCGAACGGGTGGCCTATCGCCCGGTACGTAACTCTAAGCGCCTGATTGCGCTCATCTCGGCAATCGGTATGTCCATCTTCCTGCAAAACTACGTCAGCCTCACCGAAGGTTCGCGCGACGTGGCGCTGCCCAGCTTGTTTAACGGTCAGTGGGTGGTGGGTCATAGCGAAAACTTCTCTGCCTCTATTACCACCATGCAGGCGGTGATCTGGATTGTCACCTTCCTCGCCATGCTGGCGCTGACGATTTTCATTCGCTATTCCCGCATGGGGCGCGCGTGTCGTGCCTGCGCGGAAGATCTGAAAATGGCGAGCCTGCTTGGCATCAACACCGACCGGGTGATTGCGCTGACTTTTGTGATTGGCGCGGCGATGGCGGCGGTGGCGGGCGTTCTGCTCGGTCAGTTCTACGGCGTGATTAACCCCTATATCGGCTTTATGGCCGGGATGAAAGCCTTTACCGCAGCGGTGCTCGGTGGGATTGGCAGTATTCCGGGGGCGATGATTGGCGGGTTGATTCTGGGGATTGCGGAGGCGCTCTCTTCGGCTTATTTGAGTACGGAATATAAAGATGTGGTCTCATTTGCCTTACTGATTCTGGTTCTGCTGGTGATGCCGACAGGTATTCTGGGTCGTCCGGAGGTAGAGAAAGTATGAAACCGATGCATATTGCAATGGCGCTGCTTTCTGCCGCTATGTTCTTTGTTCTGGCGGGCATCTTTATGGGCGTGCAACTGGAACTGGATGGCACCAAACTGGTGGTTGACAGTGCTTCAGACATCCGTTGGCAGTGGGTATTTATCGGCACGGCGGTGGTCTTTTTCTTCCAGCTTGTGCGACCCGCTTTCCAGAAAGGGCTAAAAAGCGTTTCAGGGCCGAAGTTTATTCTGCCAGCGATTGATGGTTCCACGGTGAAGCAAAAGCTGTTCCTCGTGGCGCTGCTGATGCTTGCGGTGGCATGGCCGTTTATGGTGTCACGTGGGACGGTGGATATCGCCACCCTGACCATGATCTACATTATCCTCGGCCTCGGGCTGAACGTGGTGGTAGGGCTTTCTGGTTTGCTGGTGCTCGGTTACGGCGGCTTTTACGCCATCGGCGCTTACACCTTTGCGCTGCTCAATCACTATTACGGTCTTGGCTTCTGGACTTGCCTGCCGATTGCCGGATTAATGGCAGCGGCGGCGGGCTTCCTGCTCGGCTTCCCGGTGCTGCGTCTGCGCGGTGACTATCTGGCGATCGTTACCCTCGGTTTCGGCGAAATTGTGCGCATATTGCTGCTCAATAACACCGAAATTACCGGTGGTCCGAACGGTATCAGCCAGATCCCTAAACCGACCTTCTTCGGCCTTGAGTTCAGCCGTACCGCCCGCGAAGGCGGCTGGGATACGTTCAGTAATTTCTTTGGCCTGAAATACGATCCCTCCGATCGCGTCATCTTCCTCTACCTGGTGGCCTTGCTGCTGGTAGTGTTCTCTTTGTTCGTCATTAACCGCCTGCTGCGGATGCCGCTGGGGCGTGCGTGGGAAGCGTTGCGTGAAGACGAGATCGCCTGCCGTTCGCTGGGCTTAAGCCCACGTCGTATCAAGCTGACCGCCTTTACCATCAGCGCCGCGTTTGCGGGTTTTGCCGGAACGCTGTTTGCTGCGCGCCAGGGCTTTGTCAGCCCGGAATCCTTCACCTTTGCCGAATCGGCATTTGTGCTGGCGATAGTGGTGCTCGGCGGTATGGGATCGCAGTTCGCGGTGATCCTGGCGGCAATTTTGCTGGTGGTGTCGCGCGAGTTGATGCGTGATTTCAACGAATACAGCATGTTAATGCTCGGTGGTTTGATGGTGCTGATGATGATCTGGCGTCCGCAGGGCTTGCTGCCCATGACGCGCCCGCAACTGAAGCTGAAAAACGGCGAAACGAAAGGAGAGCAGGCATGAATCAGCCATTATTATCTGTTAACGGCCTGATGATGCGCTTCGGCGGCCTGCTGGCGGTGAATAACGTCAATCTCGAACTGTACCCGCAGGAGATCGTCTCGTTAATCGGCCCTAACGGTGCCGGAAAAACCACGGTCTTTAACTGCCTGACCGGATTCTACAAACCCACTGGCGGCGCCATTTTACTGCGCGATCAGCATCTGGAAGGTTTGCCGGGGCAGCAAATTGCCCGCATGGGCGTGGTGCGAACCTTCCAGCATGTGCGTCTGTTCCGTGAAATGACGGTGATTGAAAACCTGCTGGTGGCGCAGCATCAGCAACTGAAAACCGGGCTGTTCTCTGGCCTGTTGAAAACGCCTTCTTTCCGTCGCGCCCAGAGTGAAGCACTCGACCGCGCCGCCACCTGGCTTGAGCGTATTGGTTTGCTGGAACACGCCAACCGTCAGGCGAGTAACCTGGCCTATGGTGACCAGCGCCGTCTGGAGATCGCCCGCTGCATGGTGACGCAGCCGGAGATTTTAATGCTCGACGAACCTGCGGCAGGTCTTAACCCGAAAGAAACGAAAGAGCTGGATGAGCTGATTGCCGAACTGCGCAATCATCACAACACCACTATCTTGTTGATTGAACACGATATGAAGCTGGTGATGGGAATTTCGGACCGAATTTACGTGGTCAATCAGGGGACGCCGCTGGCAAATGGTACGCCGGAGCAGATCCGTAATAACCCGGACGTGATCCGTGCCTATTTAGGTGAGGCATAAGATGGAAAAAGTCATGTTGTCCTTTGACAAAGTCAGCGCCCACTACGGCAAAATCCAGGCGCTGCATGAGGTGAGCCTGCATATCAATCAGGGCGAGATTGTCACGCTGATTGGCGCGAACGGGGCGGGGAAAACCACCTTGCTCGGCACGTTATGCGGCGATCCGCGCGCCACCAGCGGGCGAATTGTGTTTGATGATAAAGACATTACCGACTGGCAGACGGCGAAAATCATGCGCGAAGCGGTAGCGATTGTCCCGGAAGGGCGTCGTGTCTTCTCACGAATGACGGTGGAAGAGAACCTGGCAATGGGCGGCTTCTTTGCCGAACGCGACCAGTTTCAGGAGCGCATAAAGTGGGTGTATGAGCTGTTCCCGCGTCTGCATGAGCGCCGTATTCAGCGGGCGGGCACCATGTCCGGCGGTGAGCAGCAGATGCTGGCGATAGGTCGCGCGCTGATGAGCAACCCGCGCTTGCTACTGCTTGATGAACCCTCGCTCGGGCTGGCGCCGATTATCATCCAGCAAATTTTCGACACCATCGAACAACTGCGCGAGCAGGGGATGACCATTTTCCTCGTCGAGCAGAACGCTAACCAGGCGCTGAAGCTGGCGGATCGCGGCTACGTACTGGAAAACGGCCATGTAGTGCTCTCCGATACCGGCGACGCGCTGCTGGCGAACGAAGCGGTGAGAAGCGCGTATTTAGGCGGGTAATAACACGTTGATTGATAAGGAGTCAAAAGACTCCTTTGAGACAGCTGACAAATGTAAAAATGCCTGATGCGCTGCGCTTATCAGGCCTACTGGGTGAGTTGCAATATATTGAATTTGTACGATCTTGTAGGCCTGATAAGGCGTTTACGCTGCATCCGGCATGAAACGATGAGCAATCTGTAGAGTTTGATTCAGACCTTCTATATTTTCCCGCTTATCCGTGTCCCATCTCCCATTTTCCCTCACCCGCGCCGTCACTGCCTTGTCATCTTTCTGACACCTTACTATCTTACAAATGTAACAAAAAAGTTATTTTTCTGTAATTCGAGCATGTCATGTTACCCCGCGAGCATAAAACGCGTGAATTCGCGCATTCGGTACAACAAGAGAGATAAACGATGAAACCGTTACATTATACAGCTTCAGCACTGGCGCTCGGACTGGCGTTAATGGGGAATGCACAGGCAGTGACGACCATTCCGTTCTGGCATTCTATGGAAGGGGAACTGGGTAAAGAGGTGGATTCTCTGGCTCAACGTTTTAACGCCGAAAACCCGGATTACAAAATTGTACCGACCTACAAAGGCAACTACGAACAGAATTTAAGCGCGGGGATTGCCGCATTTCGTACCGGCAACGCGCCGGCTATTTTGCAGGTTTATGAAGTTGGCACCGCTACCATGATGGCGTCGAAAGCCATTAAACCGGTATATGACGTGTTTAAAGAGGCGGGGATTCAATTCGATGAATCGCAGTTTGTGCCGACGGTTTCCGGTTACTACTCCGACAGCAAAACCGGCCACTTACTCTCCCAGCCGTTCAACAGCTCGACCCCCGTACTCTATTACAACAAAGACGCCTTCAAGAAAGCAGGATTAGACCCGGAACAGCCGCCGAAAACCTGGCAGGATCTGGCGGACTATGCCGCAAAACTGAAAGCCTCCGGTATGAAGTGCGGCTACGCCAGCGGCTGGCAGGGCTGGATCCAACTGGAAAACTTTAGCGCCTGGAACGGTCTGCCGTTTGCCAGCAAAAACAACGGTTTTGACGGCACGGACGCGGTGCTGGAGTTCAACAAGCCGGAGCAGGTGAAACACATCGCCATGCTCGAAGAGATGAACAAGAAGGGTGATTTCAGCTACGTCGGGCGTAAGGATGAATCCACCGAGAAGTTCTATAACGGTGATTGCGCGATGACCACCGCCTCTTCCGGTTCGCTTGCCAACATTCGCGAGTACGCCAAATTCAACTATGGCGTAGGCATGATGCCTTACGACGCTGACGCGAAAGATGCGCCACAAAATGCCATTATCGGCGGAGCCAGCCTGTGGGTGATGCAGGGCAAAGATAAAGAAACGTATACCGGCGTGGCTAAGTTCCTCGACTTCCTCGCGAAGCCAGAAAACGCTGCTGAGTGGCATCAGAAAACCGGTTATCTGCCGATCACCAAAGCGGCGTATGACCTGACCCGTGAGCAGGGCTTTTACGAGAAAAACCCAGGGGCGGATACCGCGACGCGTCAGATGCTGAACAAACCGCCGTTGCCGTTCACCAAAGGGCTGCGTCTGGGCAACATGCCGCAGATCCGCGTGATTGTGGATGAAGAGCTGGAGAGCGTGTGGACCGGCAAGAAGACGCCACAGCAGGCGCTGGATACTGCCGTTGAGCGTGGGAATCAGTTACTGCGCCGCTTTGAGCAGTCTACTAAGTCTTAATTCTCTTACCCTCACCCTACCCCTCTCCCTAAGGGAGAGGGAACCGATCGGCGTGGTGGGAAAGTGCCGTGTCGGTTTGTCACTTCGTACTGAAGGCGAAGGGAACCACCCGGCGTGGTAGAGCGAAGTTGACTCAATGGCAAAACGCCGCACCGCCTTTCTCCCTCGCCCCTTTGGGGAGAGGGTCGGG